>CAZFWQ010000108.1:0-10533 GCA_964522755.1 uncultured Oscillospiraceae bacterium
TCCGGCTTCATACGCCCTTCCAAAGTGTTCGGCCGCGAGCTGTATGTCCCCTGCTTCCCATGCTTCCCCGGCAAGCCTTGCCTCTGAGTGCAGCACACCAGCCAGTAGCCCAGAAGAAATGTCAATGCCCGCCTGCAGCTGCCGGACTATCAAACGCAGTTCATCCACCGCGCCATCCATCATGTGCGGCAGCGCATCCAGATCGGCCATAGCCGCACCAAGGCCCGGGAAAGGCTCCAAACCGCGACGAATGGCATCCACCAGTTCGCCGCCGCCCACATATGCTTCTTCCAGTGCCTGCTCAAAGTTGAAACGCGTGACGGGCAATGGGTGGATGCCATGAAACGACCAGTTGTAAAAATACCGATAGAGCGCCTGAAGCGCCATCACGCAGCCGGTTCCGCTGCCTCCTGCGCAGGCAATTCCAAAAGCCGCCCGCCTGTTGCGCGGGGTCAGGACGGAACCTGTATCCCACCGCATCTTGTCTATGAACAGGTGAGTCATGCCGTTCATCTGCCAGAAATAGACCGGAACAGCCATCACCAATCCGTCTGCTTCCTGCAGCCGTTTCATCCGGTCGGCGGAGATTGGTTTCCTGACGCATTCACAGGTCTCCCAACAGTTGCCGCCGCATGCCCTGCATGCCTCCATTTCCTCATCCGCAAGGAATTCCAGGAAGACATCGGCCCCTTTTGCCTTGGCTCCCGCCAACGCCTGCCGCACTAGGCGATGAGTCATCCCGTCCTTATGAGGGCTGCAGACTATGCCGACGATCCTTGTCGGGGACGACTTCCCATTCAATGCCACGTTCTCCATGGATTTCATCACCTGCTACGCCTCCGGGAATCAAACATACGGAATCGCTCTGCTGCAAGAAAGCATCCCGTTCTTCCAATGCATCCCATTTTTCCGATGCATCCCATTCTTCAATCGCAGTCCCGATCCCCTACAGGATTGTCTCCAGTTCATATTGCTGGCATCCCAGACCCAGCTTCTCAAGCTCATCGATCTGGATAAAGGGATTCCTTCCATGCAGCTGCTCGAACAGATGGCCTTCTCCGCTCATCACATGGCCTGAAGGAACACCGACCTGTATCAGGTCTTCGATTCTGATGGCGTCAAGCGAAGCCCTTTCCAGAGCGACCATGTCCGACGAAGCCATGATGCCGATATCCGGAACAAGAGACGGGGTTGTCATGCCCCAGCAGTCGCAAAGGGCGGTAATGGCCGTAAGCACGTTGATGTGGTAGACATGGCCCGGAGCAAAGGTGTCGAGAACGGCTTTGGTGCAGATGGCCATTCCGGTCTGGAAATCGTTGTACCGCTGTCCTGTCATGACGAGTGATCCTGTCGGGCAGACCTTGACGCAGTGCTGGCAAGCCGTGCAGTGGTGGTAATTCATCTGGTAGATACCGTCACCGTCGAATTCATTGGCATCGTGATTGCATGCGGCAATGCACTGTCCGCAGTGTGTGCAGAGCTCGGAGTTCCAGTCGATGCCGCCTTCCAGGGAATGGATTTCACGACGGGTCCGGTTGCTGACGCACCCCATGGCGATATTCTTGCAGGCTCCGCCAAAACCGCAGCAGCCGTGCCCCTTGACATGGGAAAGGTTGATCAGGATATCGGCGTCATGAATCAGGCCGGCTATGTCTATGTGCTCCAATGTCTTGAAGGAAACGGTTTTGGGGTAGAGGTACTTGTCGACATGGCCGCAGGCCTCAAGAATCGGACAGCCGAGGGTCGCTTCCGTGTACCCGCGGTTTTCCGGATGGCGGGACTGGAGATAGTGGTCGGTGATGAAGCAGTCCCCGCCGTTTTCCTTGACGAATGTCACCAGCTGGCGGATGAAGATGGGTGGGATGGTGCTGTAGCCCAGGTTGTCGCCGACATGCAGCTTGATAGCGACGGACTTGTCTTTCACAAGATCCTTCAATCCGGTCTGGAGCAGCATCCTGCCGAATTTGGCCGGCAATGTCTGGTCGGCATCATATTTGCTGTATGCCATGGGTGAAAACAGTACTTTCGATGATTGCATTGCTACCTCCAATATTTGTATGCGGATAATCACTTTAACAGGTTCCATGACTGGAAAAATGCTCTTCTCCATGTCTGGGGCCTTCGAGAATTGCCCGCTTATCATTATACCCCAACAGCGTGGAACCGGTCGTTGTTTTTTTGATGCCTGTTTTTTAATGCCACCGGTCGCTGTTTTGCATATTTATGATAAACTCCATATGCAGGAGGGAAAAAACGATGCGTTATCCATCTGGAAAGAGTCTGGGTTTCAGCATGTTGATCTGGGGTGTCATAGCAGTACTATCGGCATTTCTGACATTTGCCGCAATTCGCCCGATGCCCTTGCGGTTTATTGTCATCAGCGGGTCCTTGATTGTCATTTTGTTCATGCTATGGATATGGTTTGGAACGTATTATGTTTTCACGGAAAGCCATGTTTTGCTGAGGATGGGTCCTTTCATTGAACGAATCCCATATGAAAGGATCACCTCCGCGAAGAAGTTCAAGAGCATGGCTTCGTCCATGGCATTGTCGAGTGAGATGATCGAGTTGCGTCATGGGAAGAACTATATTACGGGAACAACATATCTCTCGCCCGAAAACAGAGATGAATTCCTGGCAGAGCTGGCGGTCCGGTGTTCAAACCTGTTAACCGGGCCATAAATGCGCAACTGACCGCCAAACAAGATTATCCAGTTTCACCCCTGCCGGCGGAAAATCCAAGGTCATTCAGACGCAGATAGGAAATCAATGATTTTCCCGTTGATAAGTTCCGGTTTTTCATGGTTGATCCCATGACCGACGCCTTCAACGACTTCATAACGATAGCCGCCATCCTTGAGCAATTTCACGAAGCCGTCCCGATCCCCCATCATATTTCCGCCGAACAGGAATAGGACCTTGTCACGAATGACTTTCCCGAGCTTCGCATCATATTTGGTGATAGGATGGACGAACATCGCCTGCTGATTGTGATGCTTCATCACCAGCACCATATGGTCAATCAGCTCCGGATGCTTTTCAAACAGGTTGGAACCCGGCTTCATCTTCATCATGATGCGGATCAGGTTCTTCCGCGTCGGTAGCAGGATTTCCGGAAAGACGAGCATCAGCGTGCCCCAAATGGCCTTCCACGGATCCGTGACGAAACCGCCCTCGAGACAGACGACCCGGTTCACCTTGTCAGGCTCCATGGATGCGTAGAGCCATGCGAGGTATGCCCCGTTTGAAACCCCGGCCAGGTTCACATTCCATAGTTCCAGTTTCTCCACCAGTTCGTTGATCCAGACAACCTGCTCGAATTCCTTCTTCACATACTGCTCATTGGGCATGCTTTTGCCCGGCCCTCCAAGGGTGTCGACGGCAACGCAATAAAAATGCTGCGACAGCGCGCCGACATTCAAATACCACATGACGGCCGAATTGTCTCCAACACCGTGGAAAAGCAGCAAGGGCGGATTGTCGCGACTTCCGGCCAGGAGGACGTGCGTGGGTCCGAACCGGGTTTCAATCCATTGTTCCGCGGTTCCCGCCGGCCATTGAGCCAGAAGATGATCATAAGAGGCAAGCACGCTTTTCCTGCCTTTTTCCGTCTTGAATACTTTCATTCAAATCCCCCCAGGCTGTATATTCCCATATGAAGCAGCGGTGCCTCCGCCATCAGCAGAGTTGAATGACGAAGGCTTGCCGTACGGAATGATGATTCAGGTAAAAAATACTGCCAGATTCATATTAACAGGAATGTTCCGCAACGGGAAGACGCGTATGCCGATTCAACGATGCCTTGAACCTGCAGACCCTCCTCCAAGGGAACTTCGATAGGAATCCCGTCCAGGATGGAGCGGCCAAAAGATTCAATTTCTTTTGCGTACATGTTTCCGAATTCCACCCGGATTTCTGTCGGAACCACATCATTGGGATTTTGCCCGGCATCATAGCCTTGTTTGTCATCGGAAATCATGACATCAAGCCTGCCGCCCTCCATCTGCCCGATGGTGCCTTCGGCAAGCATGCTGCCTTTTGTTCCGTAAATCTCGAAACGCCCCCTGCCAGCCGCGTCCGGAATGTTGAAATTGACATCTACCGTGCAGTTGGCGCCGTTATCCATCTCGAACAGCAGGGTCCCGGGGATAGTGCGCCGGTCCGCTATTCCCCCTGCGCCTATTACGCCCCATTTCACTTTTTTCATCCCATCATCTCCCATATCGCTGATTGGCTTTTTCATCTCCCATATCGCTGATTGCCCTTTTTCATTTCACATATGGCTGATTGGCCTTTTTCATTTCACATATGAACCATATACATGGATTATGTTCCAATTGTCATCCTCACTTCATGACAAACGTTCTCGCCGGTTCTTTCGGCAACGAATCATGAATGTCTTCACAGGCAGATCAGAACCAGCGCGAACAAGCCCAGAACCAGCCCGGACACGCTCCGACTCGTCATTTTTTCCTTGTATACCACCACCGAAAGGATTGACGACAGGAACACAATCCCTCCATTCATCAATGGAAACAGGATGTATGCGGGAATCTTTCCTGCGAGGGACAGTGAAATCCAGTTGCCGAAAGCCGTCGTGAGTCCCGCCCCAAGGACAACGAGCAGGAATGGCAGCGCCATCGGCCTGAGGGTGCGCTCCCTGACGATGCGGACCCGGTAGGCGGTGAGCAGGAGGGAAACAAGGGCGGCCGTCGCGAAAGCCACTATCATGAACTCCCCGACGTCTTTTCCCGGAAGGATGCGCTGATGCGTCTTTGCCAAAGTCATCAGCGCGCCGTTTCCAAGCGTGGCCGTCAGGATCAGGACAAACCATTTGATATTGAAGCCGAGAGCCGGTTCCCTTTTCAATCCGCCGGCCAGGTAAAAGGAAACAAACAATACGCCCAATGCAAGAACCTGCTGGAAACCGATGCTTTCCTGCCAGAACAGCTGGCCGGAGATGATGGGCACAAGGAGCCCGAATGAGAAAACCAATGCGGAAAAGGACATGGAACCCGTTTCCATTGCCCTCATGTAGAGCAGGATGGCGGCAATGAACACGATGCCGAAAGGGATGGCAATCATGAACGTCTGCGGTGAAACGGACCCGAAGCCGTTCACGGCGAGAAGGATGATGACCACAAGCATGAAGTACAGGGAACTGAAAAGAAAATAGTCCGCCTTGTTCTTCATGTGCCTATGGGTGAATTCCTTGAAACACAGCGTCTGCACGGCAAACAAAAGGACTGCCGCAAATATGAGAAGATACATCATTTTCCCTCCATGCCTGATATGAAAGTGCGGCTGCGCCGCATTTGCGTCTTTCGCACTGCCGCGGGGCGACACGGGCATCCCGTTGGAATGCCCGACTCCAGTTATCGTACGGGAAAACAGGGATTTATGCAAGAAGACAGGGCATTTGGCAAAATCGGGATTTTTCAGGATGACAATTCGCATGGAAAAACCTGTGTCTCATTAGGATGACAATGCGTATGGAAAAACCGGATCCAAACACATATACTTGTGGAAAGTTCATTCTATGGCTGGAAGTGTGGAAAACGGCCGATGAGGCCAGGGTGGTTCCTTCTTCGCAGAGGATTGAGGGAAAACGGCCGATGAGGCCAGGATAGTTCCTTCTTCGCAGAGGATTGAGGGAAAACGGCCGATGAGGCCAGGATAGTTCCTTCTTCGCTGACAATTGCGTGAAAAAGACCAACATGTTGTGGAAAGCAGGCCGCATGAGAATCGTCGAAGTATCCGGACCCCTTGGCAGGAAAGAATTCATGGATGTTTCCTATCGAATCAACCGGGGATCGCCTCAATGGGTTCCCCCTTTGAAAATCATGATGCGGGGGGCCCTCAAGCCCAGGGGCAGCATCCTCCTTGCCAAGGGACCTTATGCCATGCTGGTGGCTGAGGATGATGCCGGGAAAATCATCGGGAGAATCCTCGTGGGCATCGATGAAAGGCTTAACCGCGAAAAGAATTGGAAGCGCGGCTGGTTCAGCCTCTTTGACTGCGTGAGTGACCGAACGGCCGCCGCCGCGTTGATCCGGGCAGCCGAAAAGTGGGTATCGGAGCGCGGGATGACGGAATTGAACGGTCCCGTCTCCCCATCGGGCGGGGATGACTTTCGCGGTTTCCTCACGCGGGGATTTGAATCGCAGCCTTCCCTGATGAACAGCTGGAACCCCTCCTGGATACCATCTCTTTTCGAGGAGGAAATGTACTGCACGGAAACCGTCCTTCTGGCATATGACCTGAAACCGGAACCGAAGGATGTGGAGCACTATGCGAAGGTTTCCGCCTATGCAAGGAAAAAGTTCGGCTTTCGGGTGGATTCGGCTGTGAAAAAGCAGGTCGGAAGGGAAATCCATGACCTTGCGCAGGTCATGAAGGCAACTGTCCCCATGGACTGGGATATGACGGTGCCCAGCGAAGAGGAGCTGAAAAAGGGTGCACGCCTGCTGATGCCGATTCTGGACATGGATTTTGTCAAGATTGCCCGGCAGGAATCCGATGGAACCCCCATCGGATTCATTGTGGCCGTTCCGGACTTCAACCAGGTATTGTCCACAATGAACGGATCCCTTTTCCCTTTCGGGTTTGTCAGATTTCTGGCAGGCCGCAAAAGCATCATCAGGCTGCGCGTGTTCATCCAGTTCGTCGTACCGCGGTGGCAGGGTCGGGGAGTAACAGCGGCCTTGTATGGCGGGCTTCTGGAATCAGCCTATGCGAAAGGCATGAAAGAGGCTGAAGGATCAACCATCGGCGAGGAGAACGTGAGGTCGCGCAAGGCGGTGGAGGACTTCGGCGCCGTCATATCAAAGGTGTACAAGGTATACACGAAGAAGCTGTCCGAGAAGCCTTGATTAGGAATAGGCAAACACGAAGAAGCTTCCCTGGAGGCTCTGAAGCGGATTGACACGGGAATTGCCGCACCCGCGTGATTCAGTCACCCCGTTCCGCCAGCTGCCGCAGGATTTCCTCATGCTCCTTGCGCCCTATGCGGTATTTCCGCAGAAGCAGCACGGAAAGGCACACCATTACCGGAGACAGCAGCCCGAGCAAAAGCTTGATCACCAGCACGGCCGAATCCGGCTGCGATTCCGGCATCAGGCCGTCTGCCGTCACTTTCACATAACCGCTGAATTGCAGGGCCACACTCGCCAATAAAATCGCAAAAGCGCGCCCCGCCTTGAAACAGAAATTCAAAGCCCCATAATAGGCGCCTTCCGAATGTATGCCGGTTTCAAGCCTGCATTTGTCCACGGCCTCGGGAATAATCGCATTCGGCAGCACATGCGCAGCGGACAGGCCAATCCCGATCACCAGCACCATCGGCCATAACAGCGATACGGAAAACCCCAGCCCGGGAATGACGAACCATGTCGCCTTGATCAGGCTGGCCGGCAGAAGAAGGGTGAACATGACGCCGCCAAACACAAGGATGCCGATTACATTCGCCGTCCTCTTTCCCAGCCGCGCACTGACCTTAACCCACAAGGGCAGGGCCAGGGCTGCAACGACAAACATGCCGCCGGCAATGATTTCGAACTGCCCTTCCATCTGTAGCACATATTTGAAGTAATACATCATGTTCGCCATGATGATCCCGATTGTCGCCCAGATCAGGTAATAGTATCCGAGCATGCGCCGGAACGTGGCGTCTTTCAGGATAAGGTTCATTGATTTCAGAAATGATTCATGCTTCCTTCCCAGCTTATGCTCCTCGCGGAACGCGAATACCGGGAAGAACGGGAATATGATGAAGGATAGTCCGAAGATCAGACCCATCAACGGAAAACCTGAACGTTTTGCTGTCGTCACGGCACGATTCACCGCGTCGATGAAGTCCGGGGGTAGGATCCCGGCTGCGGCAGAGTCCTTGATCTTCTCCAGCAGATCGGGCGCGATGGACCCATTGGCAGCCGTTATTCCGCCCTTCATGTCTTCCCTGAATGTCACCGGAAGCAAGCCGGATCCAATGGCCTGATCCGCTGCCTGAACGATTTCAACAGGGAATACCGCCGGGACGGCATCCACAATCATCATCGGCGCCACAGTGGCAACCAGTCCCAGGACGATGGAGAAAAGCATGCGCCATGCCACCAGTGATGTGCGTTCATCATAGTTCTTCGTTATCTCGATGCCCATGGCCTGATAGGGTACAAAAAAGGCCGTCATGCATGTGTCGTAAAGGATGTAGACAGACAGCGCCAGCATGAAGGTGCTCCATTGGGGCATTCCGGCCGGCAGCCTCCACATCAGGATGTACGAAAGGCCCAGCGGAACAGCGGATGCAGCCATGAAGATGCGCCTGCGCCCGAACCGAGTCCGGGTCCGGTCTGAAAGATACCCGACAATCGGATCGTTCACCGCGTCCCAGACCTGCCCGAACAACAGGACCAATCCCGCGAGGACCGGTGCCAGTCCGAGAATGTCCGTGAAATAATAAAGAAGGAAAAGGTCGATGATTGTTCCTGACATGCTGTTCGTCGAGTCTCCGGCCCCGTAGAATATCTTCTGCCAGAGCGCGAGCCTCGGCGCACCAAGCATCAACGCGATACCCGGTTTGACCGGGTATCCGGGCTTCCCCCCCGCAGCTTCCATGCAAGCCCTTCTTTCCGCCTTGAATCCTTATCCGGCCATGTTAGCATGATAGCAGGACGGATGCAGGAGCGCAATCATCTCCGGCATGGCATCATCTCCGGCATGGCATCATCTCCGGCATGGCATCATCTCCGGCATGGCGACGCCAGTTGAGGATTGCAGTGATCCCCGTCCTGTAGGAGAAATGCAATAATCCGCACATCCCCGCATGAATGAATGCCCGATCGTGTATACTTATGGTATCCTTGCATCCGTTGATCTCACCAGATGAATTGTTGCAGGCCAGAACAGCAGCCGCGTCATGCGCTCCTCGTCGGAAAGGAATTCGGCCATGAGTCAGAAACTGATGCTCATTCTGAACCCGCATGCCGGTCACAAGGAGTCCCGACTCCGCTTGTTTGAACTGGTGGACTTGTTCTCCAGCCATGATTGCACGGTAACGGTCTGCCCGACACGGAAAAAGTCCGATGCATCCAGATTTGTAAAGGAGATGGGCAAGGATTTCGACCTGATCCTCTGCTGCGGAGGCGATGGCACGCTGAATGAAGTGGTGACGGGCCTGATGTCGATGAAGCACAAGCCAGATGTGGGATACATTCCCGCGGGCACGACCAACGACATGGCGGCTACGCTTCACCTGCCGCGCTCCCTGCTGAAGGCCGCTGAAGTCATCCTGCGCGGAAACGTGCGCGAACACGATATCGGAACCTTCCACGACGGTTATTTTGTCCACGTGGCGGCTTTTGGGGCCTTTACGGATATACCGTATGTGACCCCCCAGCATGTGAAGATTGCCCTCGGTCCGCTGGCCTACGTGCTGGAAGGCATCCGACGCCTGCCGGAGCTTCGTGCCCATCACATGATTGTCGAACATGACGGTCGGCGCCTGGAGGAGGACTTCATATTCGG
This sequence comes from uncultured Oscillospiraceae bacterium, assembly GCA_964522755.1. Classification (GTDB taxonomy): domain Bacteria; phylum Bacillota; class Clostridia; order DSM-8532; family DSM-8532; genus JAEWSN01. The sequence goes on from CAZFWQ010000108.1 coordinate 9,523, forward strand.
AGCCGTCACCAACAGCATATCGATGGGCGGCATCAAGAATCCGATGCCCGGAAATGTCCGGCTTGATGACGGGCTGTTCGAGGTGCTTCTTGTAAGGAACCCCACCACGCCTCATCAGCTCAGGAGAACCCTGACTGACCTGAGCCGCAGAAAATACGACAACGAAAATGTTATGTTTTTCCAAACTGCCGCCGTAAGTTTTCTTTCGGACCAGCCGGTTCCTTGGACAGTGGATGGGGAGGACGGCGGCCAGCGACTTGAAACATCCATACGAAACCTTCCGCGGAGCATACGGTTCCTGGGCGGAAAACCAACTGACAAAACCTGAACCGGGGAGGAGTCATGAGATTGTCCCGGCCCGTAGGGGGCCGGGTCACCCCGGAGCTCCATATCGCCTGCGCACATCGCGCACAAGGGTGCGAATGCGGTTCATCGCATTCGCACGACATCGGCCCTTCAATGCGGGATACAACAGGAAGGCCAACCCCTGCGGGTTGGCCCTGGTTCAAATGCTCCGGACCTTATCAAAATGTCAAGGGGCTGTCTCTTTCGAGACAGCCCCTTACTGTTGTGGAGCGGAATACGAGATTCGGACTCGCGACTTTCACCTTGGCAAGGTGACACTCTACCACTGAGTTAATTCCGCGTGTATGGTGCCCAGAGCCGGAATCGAACCAGCGACACGAGGATTTTCAGTCCTCTGCTCTACCGACTGAGCTATCTGGGCAAAATGGCGACCCGGAAGGGGCTCGAACCCTCGACCTCTAGCGTGACAGGCTAGCGCTCTAACCAACTGAGCTACCGGGCCATAATGGTGGGAACAATAGGGATCGAACCTATGACATCCTGCTTGTAAGGCAGGCGCTCTCCCGGCTGAGCTATGCTCCCTTGCCCACGCCCTCGTCGGAGGCGCTTTTACAGTATACGAAATACCTTCCGCGATGTCAATAGCCTTCCTGAAAATTATCTGCAAACCCGCCCCAGCAAAGATATCCAAGGCATCAGCCATTA
>CAZFWQ010000109.1:0-4787 GCA_964522755.1 uncultured Oscillospiraceae bacterium
CTGAAGATAGTGTTTCTGTAACCAATCCATAGCGTCCGATAAGAAAACGCCAATTTATAACTCTCGAAATTGAACCCTTTGGGGTACAATATGACTACGCTTCGCAATATTTCATTCTTTTCACTGAAAGAAATGCACAATTGCAGCCAAAATGGAAACACCGTGATGATGATGATGGCAAGCATCAGGATAAAATTGAATGAATCAAAAATCACTTCGCCTTTGGATCTGAGAACACCTTTTCTTACCATAAGGTACTCTCCTTATCTATAAGCGAAGCTGTCTTGTTGACGACCGTAATCATGAAGAGCCCAATGGCGGACTTGAACAGCCCGACTGCGGTGGCGAAGCTGTAGTTCCTCAATTTCAGCCCTTGTTCATAAACATATGTATCAAGTATGTTTCCCACATCCGCGACAGATTGGTTCATCATGTTGAATATTTGATCGAAACCGGCATTCAAGATATCACCCATGCTCAAAATCATCAATATTGTAATCGTCGGCATGATTGACGGGATGGTAATTGAAACAACCTGCCTGAACCTGCCGGCCCCGTCAATGACGGCGGCTTCATACAGTGTGGCGTCAACTCCGGCAAGCGCTGCAAAATAGATGATCGACGACCATCCGAAAGTTTTCCATATATGAGTGATTGTGAGAATGAACCAAAAATATTCACTCTTGCTCATATATACGATGACAGGATTGCCAATCAGCTTGTTAATGGCGTTTACCGGACCCTCAGTTGAAAATATGTCGATGAAAACGGCCGAAAGAACAACCCAGGATATGAAGTGCGGTAAATACGAAACGGTTTGGGCAAATTTCCTATAGAATACATTCCTGACCTCATTTAGCAATAGTGCGAATAAGATAGGCACCGGAAAAGCGATGAATATCTTTAAAGAACTGATTACCAGCGTATTGCGTATAAGCTGGAAAAACATCCTGCCATTGAAAAAATCAATAAAATGCTTGAAAATCGGGTCTGAAAACGGACTTTTCAAAATGCCCAGCTTCAGATTGAAGTCTTTAAAGGCAAGTACGATGCCGTACATCGGGACATACTTGAAAACAATTAGAAAAATAAACGGAATTAAAAACAACAGTAGATTGCCCTTGTGCTTGCGTACCTCTTTACCAAAATTCTTCATCTTCTGGCTGATTGGAAACTGCATACTCATCAACCGCGCCTCGTTTCACTCATAGGCCAGTTCTCTGATTGCATGGTCCATCGAAATACATATTTTGTATAAGTATATAATCTCAAAATTGCAAATGTCAACCGATTCTGAATAAGATCACTGAACTGTCAAAAAGAAAACATGGACGCGATAGGTTTACCAGGTTTAGCAAAATTATCCGAGGCGGATTTATGGAATCTTCAATCTCGGCCAAATTGTTTAGAGCGAACGTTCGAGTCTTCAATCTCGATCAGATTGTCCGAGGTGGCCATCCGGCATACGATTCTTTTTCGTCCGGTCCAAACCGGTCTACCAGGGCCCGTGCGGCCTGGGCGACCTGATGGCACCATGAAATCGTCTGCTCCAGCGGTGGCGTCTGCCTTTCCCAGTCACCCCACGCCGCGAACAAATCACGAAATGGCTCCGAATCGGTAATCCCCCCGCATGTGCGGCAGAAATCCTCCAGACACTGATCTCGATGGTTGGCGTAAATGCCCTGGGCTTCCAAAGCCGAACGGATGACTCCCCAGGCAACAGTGAAAGTGACGTAGAAAAGGGCGTCAGCCTCTTCCGAAGCGGTTGGAGGCGTTCTGCCCGGAAAGGTGTTGAGAAAACCTTCACGGTCAGCTGCAATATTCTCAATTTCAGCTGACACCAATTGGGTCCAACCAGCCTTTCCGAGGTGCAACCGCCGTTTTTCCGGTGTCTCCATTGCTGCCCGGGCAAGCTCGGCTGTTAATTTTTCGTACAACGGCAGACGGTTTCTTCCCGGTGCCTTGAGCCAGGTCTCTGCAAGCGCTTCGGTTTTTTCATAGAGCGGTTCACTCACCAGGCCGCGGTGACGGGCATCCTGCAGCGTAAGGAAGAAGCGGTCCATGCTGAGTATTTCGATTTCCGGGTGTTGCTGCAACTGGTCCATTTCTCCATTGAGTTGGTTGAAAATGCCTTCGGAAATCTGGGCGAAAAGAAAGTAGAACGCTGGGCGTGTAGGGCACTCGCCACTCAGGCGAATGATATCGCCGATATTGTCACGGCCTACGTTGGCGATATGTATCGAATGAAGCTTGGGAATCACTCCGAATGGATAGCTTTGCGCATAGGGTGAGCCGCCCAAACCGCACACCAGACCGGGGCCGGAGGAAAGGAGCGTCTGCTCGCGCGCAACGGCCGCGTCATCTTCCACCTCGCGCCACCAGTCGCGAAGGAACCAGTTGACCATGTTGCAGCCGTTCTGGCCTGACTGATCAAGCAAACGGCGACTGTCTCGCAGATACCCTTCGACCAGGTCTTCCGGCCAGAGCCACGAGTAGGTGTAGCCTGCGCCGGACGAAGGCCCCCAGAAGCAATCATTGGGCAGACGGGTTTCCTGGTAGTACTGAAGCATGCCAGGCATCATCTTGACCATCAGGGGCAGAAAACCCCATCCGAAAGGGAACGAGCCGCGATCTGAATCCAGCCAGTTTCCGGAATGCAGGTTCTGCATGGCCCAAGTGGCGTCTCCGTCGCTGTTATACAGGCAGACATATACCTTGCCTGCTTCCGCCACACACTGTCCGGGCGGGGGCAAAGGCTGGACATATGCGCGTTCAGGATTGCCGATCCCTGAATGGATAGTCATATTGGGAGAGAAGATGCTGCAGAGCGAGAAGAAACCGCGCTCAGCCGCCTCGGCGATGTACTCCTTCTCCTGGTCCCAGGTGCAGTGCCAATTTAGCTGCACGCCGGGCGCCTCGGCGGTTTCCATCATACGGCGGAACAGGCCGATGGAACGACGGAATACCCGCGAACGCGGCAGATCGAGTGCCAGGACCCGGTTCGCGACCACGTAGTCCTCAAGCTCATGCGCCATGGCGTACCGTTCAGGCCGATGAATGCAAAGGTTCGCGTACATGCGCTTGTTGCAGCGCGGCCAGAGGTTTTCCACGGCCCATTCGGCGGCGTCCCAGTCATCGGCGAACCGGCCGCGCAGGTCGTCGACACAGGTCAGGCCTTGACGGATCATGATTGCTTCCTGATCCGGGGCGACCGGAAGGGTGCCGTCCAGCCCGCAGAGGGTGATGGCCAGGTTCTGGGTCTGGATGACATCCTTTGTATCATAGAGGACATATCCGCTTGTCAGGTGGCGAAACCGCGCCAGTACGCTTTCCGGATCATCCAGCCGTTCCACCGGTATGCCATGCCTGGCCTGGTATGCATCGAGCCAGTGGTCCTCGCACCAAGAGGGCTTCAAAGCGGCATCATGTGGACTCCCGCTCATCAGGTAGAGCTGCGGTTCGTGGCGGTTGACAAGGCCCTGCAGGCTGCGAAGCCATATCCAGGCATCAATGTGGTCGGTTGGCCAGCCTGGCTGGCAGACAAGCAACCGGTGTACCGGCAGGTTGTCAGGGAAAATTCCGAGCAGGTTGGGATCGTCTGCACGAAGACTCGCTGGCATAGGAAACCTCCCATAAGTTGATATGGCTGCTGTCTGGCCATGGTGCGGGATGACTGGATTGCCATGTTACTTCAGAGGCGCATACGAAAAAGGGATTACGCTCAATTGATCCAAGGCGATTTCAAAAAAACATTCTCCGTTTTTCTGATAAAGACAAGGGATTTCCGCACCGGTTTCCAGATTTACAATCGTTTCCGCATTGCCTTTTATCGCAGCCATGCCCATTGTGCCATGAGACAAAAACGATTGAACGACAAAGGTGTTATTGTCGTATAAAAACACGCCAACCTTAGCCTGCCCGACCCAGCGCATTGGCTTGGCAAAGGATAAATACTGCCGAATTTTATTCAAAGCCGATGCAGGCAGCAAATAGTAATGTGAATAGTTATCCGGCGTGTTCAAGAAGAAAACCCTTCCCTTTGCATAATATGAGGTGCCAAGGATGATGTTCGACAAGCTGTCTTCCATTTGCATGACATGATAATTCATGTCGTTGACCTTCCATTCCAAAAACGGAAAGGACAGAGGGGCTTTGGCGTAATAATACTCAACGGAACTTGACCATCCGGAATCAAAAGCGCCAAACTCACTGGAGCTCAGCTTTTGCCCATTGTCGCGAATCCAGATGAAATCATCAATCCCCTTGTTTTGCATTGCTTTGACAAATCCGGTGGAGACAGCGACATCGCCGCCGTTTTCCAGATGATTGCGCATTTTTTCAATGATTTGACCGTCGTGCGTGGCGGCAGAGGTCAGATAGACAAGCTCCCCGGCATCCGGAAATACTGCGGTCGGCTCACAGGGGATGCCGCACATGCCCATGAAATCGTAGATATGGTCCTCCCCGCTGCTGCAGGTCGGAAGATAGACCGGGATGCCGCTTGGGTTTCCAAGCATGGAGAGGTATGAATCCAGCTGTTCCAGACGGCGACCCAAGGCAGCACTCCAGACCCCGTTTCGGAAGAGCCCTGCGCAAAACAGGTTCAGCTCCGGCGTCTTTGCGAACAAAGTCAGGTTTGCCTGCTCCAGAAACGAGTTGGCATCCCCGCAAAGGATACAGTCAATCCAGCCGCCGCAGTTGTTTTTCTCTTTCAGGTTGGAAAGCCAGCGGATTAGCGAAAAGGAGGTATATCGGGGGTTTTTGAACAATGAATAGGTGGTGTGGCG
>CAZFWQ010000109.1:4797-7395 GCA_964522755.1 uncultured Oscillospiraceae bacterium
TGCCATCGACCAGTGCCGGCTGCCGCTCGGTATCATATCCAAGGCGCTGGAAGCTTTCATTGTAGGTGGGATATTTCAATATGATCCTTATTCCCGGATTGACTTCCCTTGCCGGGATAACCATGCATCTTTCCAGAAAATCAGTCAAGAGATCCATGCGGAAGTCCGCCCAGTCCCGATCTCCCTTTTGGTTGCGGCAGCGTTCGCAAGTGCAGTTGGTCAGATAGGAATCATCAATGATAATCTCGTCAAACTCCGTAGCCATGCGTCGGAACAGGGAAATAAAAAGCTCTTCCGCCCAAGGGTCGATATAGCACAGCGGTTGCCCGATGCGCCTTTCATGCCCCTCTTGTAAGGAGGACACGGGCATGATGGCTGTGGCTGTTTCAATACCGAGGTCGTTGAAAAGTCTTTTGATGCGAAGCAGTTTTTCACTTGGCACCGTATCGCTGCGGAATGTCTCAAGATAAACTTTCCCAATCTTCAGGTCCTTGAAAAAGGGTGCGACTGATATGTGAAATTCAGCCGGATCATCGGGAAGGCCTAAAACATCGTGGGCGGTAAAGAAAAGTGCGAGACGAAAACTTTGATATCTTTCCATTGCAGTTCCTCCGTTCGGTTGTTTGGCCCGTTTGAAGAAAACATACAGGAAATGGTTGATTTGATAGAAATTTTCTGTTTATTACATCCATCATCTCATCGGAGTCACCTATCGTCAATAGTCATTTGTTAACCATTCACTATAATCGGAACCATGATTCAAGAGTGAAGTGAGTGGCCGATAAATTGATATTCCGATTCGATATTCAAGTTAGATTTTCAGGTTTGATATTCACCGGACATCAATAAATCCAGGTAAAAAAAACAGGCAAGCCATTGATTGGCTTGCCTGTCTGGAAACTGTGCGGGAAAAGTGCGATTTTCGAATCATTTCGTTATGGACAGGTCCCAAGGACTGAACAGTCATCGGGATTGATCAGTCGTCAGGATTGAGCATCGGCCAATCCGCAGGCGGTTCACCCATGTAGGGCACGTCCATCAGTTCGCCGCCCTTGACCGCGGAGGCATGCGCGACAAGGCCGGGTATGCAGTGCGCAGCAGCGGCCCACGCATGCAGCGGGGGCAACTTATTCGTTGTGACTGATTTGCAGAAGTCATCCACCATGAATTGGTGAGATCCCAAATGACCATTGTTCATATTGGCAAAGTTTTTCGGAAGTCGTCCGATATTGTGTACGGGAGCCACTCCGGAGAAGAAATCAGTTTTCATGTATTCTTCCGGTGCTTCGCCTTCTTCCGGTGAACGAACGCATTTCCCCAGGGTTATCTGCTCCGAGACATCTACCAGTTCCTTCGTTGCTTTTTCTATCCAGTATGCGTTCAGCGGAGCGTTTTCAAAACCGCCTTTCGTACCCATCATGGACATGAATACGGAGGAACGGGTGCCTGTTTCATGAAAGGTCGGCACACGGCGGAACTCGTTGATGCGGCAGCAGCCTCCGTCGGAAGTGCGCATGAGCGCCGTTTCATTGCTGAACGGATTTTGAAAATCGTTAAGGTCTTCACCAAAGATACCGTCTTCGTGATGGTCGCGGTAACCCATGCATGAAACCTGAGTCACATGGGCGCCGGTTACGCCCAGCATCATGGAAACGGAGTGGGTTGGGTAGAACATCGGAGGGAAGCCTGCGATGCGTTTCCAGTTTGGGCCGCCTGATTGCATGTAGGGCTGATAGAATTCGCTCATGTCATGCAAATACTGCGCTTCACCGTAGACAAACTCGCCAAACTTTCCTTCTTTGAACAACTTGCGGCAAAGGATGGTTTCCGGATAATAGTAGCTTGTTTCACCGACCATGTAAATCAGGCCCGTCTCTTTCACCAGGCGGACGATTTCCTTGATGTCTTCAATGTCGATTGCCATGGGCACGGCGCTGTACACGTGTTTGCCGGCTTTCAATGCCTGGATGACCATGGGGCCGTGCAATTGGCGCTGGGTAATGATCGCAACAGCATCCACGTCTGTTTTGAGCAATGCATCCAAACTATCGCACGTGCGTTCCACGCCATACTTCTTTGAAAAATTCTCAACACGTTCAGGCACCAGGTCTGCGATGACGACTTCATCCACCAGGGGATGCGCCTTATAAAGAGGTACAAAACAATTACCAAAGCCTCCACACCCTGCAATGCCCATTTTGAATCCCATGATGAAACCCTTCTTTCCTTGACGACAATTTGATTGTAATAGCACGATATCATGCAAAACGCAATATTGAAGATTATATTTTCTTGCCAGGCATATGTCAAGTTGGAGGACGGGCAGTTTGTTGGAGGACGGGCAGTTGGAGTACGGGTATATGTTTGAGGACGGGCAAATGCGGAGGACGGACAAAAATACATACAAAATACATTGGTACGAATTGGCGAATGCAGAGGATCGGCTTATTTTTCAATCTTTCTGAATATGCATAAAATGCTCTCGTTATCACCACCCATGAAAGAGGATGGGATGGCAAACCCAATATTCATCAATTCGTCTCCCCTATAGATTGGCGATTCCTTGGCCACAGCACGGGATGGTCCGAATCCGGCCGG
>CAZFWQ010000109.1:7495-8650 GCA_964522755.1 uncultured Oscillospiraceae bacterium
CCATCTTCAGAAACAGACATCCAACCTGCCCTGTTCGTGGTGAAAGGATCTTCCAGCCTATAAAATGTTCCGAACTGCACAGTGATCGCAATTTCCTTGTACATGGAAATCTGCTGCCTGACTTCTGCTTTTTCCGGATCTGACAGTTTACCGAAATCAAGTTCATAGCCGAAGTTCGCCCCCATGGCCACGTTCGCCTTCCGCTTGAGGGTAGTGTGCTTCTTACCGCCAAAAAAGCCCCCATGCGCGGATGTGACATGGGCTACCATGGATGAAGGGGGATAAACCACGCTTGTGCCGTATTGTATCTTGATTCTCTGCACGTCATCCGTATTGTCACTGGTCCAGATCTGTGGCATGTAGTACAGTATGCCCGGGTCAAAACGTCCGCCGCCGGAAGCGCAGCCTTCGAAAAGTATATCGGGAAAACCCGTCGTCAATTGTTCCATGATGCTGTAAAGCCCAAGCACATACCTGTGGGCTGTTTCTTTTTGCCTGTCGGAGGATTGCATTCCCGAACCTATTTCAGTCATGCTTCTGTTCATGTCCCACTTTACATACTCTATGTGATTATCCGACAATATGCCTGACAGTGTATTTACAATATAATCACACACATCCTGTCTTGATAAATCCAGAACAAGCTGATGCCTGCTTTCTGAACGGCTGCGATCCTGGACATGCATGCACCAGTCAGGATGATTCCTATACAGGTCGCTGTCGGGAGAGACCATTTCCGGTTCAAACCACAGGCCGAATTTCAAGCCTTTTTTATTGGCATGTTCTATTACGGGCTTCAAGCCATCTGGAAACTTGTCCTTGTTGACATACCAGTCTCCAAGGGAGCATCTGTCCGTATTCCGCTTGCCAAACCAGCCGTCGTCAAGGACAAACATCTCTATCCCGGCATCGGCCGCATCCGTTATGATCTCCATGATTTTCTTTTCATCATAGTTAAACATGGTCGCTTCCCAATTGTTGTTGAGTATCGGGCGGCGAATATTCTTGAATTTGCTCGTGAATAGGTGTTTCTTGAAAAGTTCATGATAGGATTGGGACATTTTATTCAAACCCTTGTCCGAATAAACCAACAGGCACTCAGGGGTTTGAAACTGCTCTCCGCTTTCAAGTTTCCAGGAAAAGTCGAAGGGATTG
>CAZFWQ010000109.1:8660-10526 GCA_964522755.1 uncultured Oscillospiraceae bacterium
TGCCCATGGATACCCGGGTGCGGAAAACCTCGTCAACCTCTATGTTGGCCAGGAAGTTTCCACTGTAGACAAGGCTGAAGCCGAAAACATCCCCATTGTGTTCATCTGCTTTCCTATCCATGATGGCAATGAACGGATTTGCCTGATGACTGCTGATGCCCCTCCTGCTTTGAATGCTTCGGCTGCCCCTGTTCAAGGGTTCCCTGACGTTATCCCGCTCCTGCATGGCATTTCCCGGCAGGTGCAGAAAATCATATTCGCTGCTGCAAAAGTCGACGTTCGCACTGAGTGCGGACAAAAGATTCAGTTCCAGCTTTCCTGTGTTTTCAAAACGGGCTGAACGCGCAATCACATTCACATCTTCAAATACAGTGTAAAGAAGGTGAACTGTCAGTCCAATCACCTCGTCACATAACTCGAAATCGATCGTTTCCACATTTTCAGTTCCGCTGGAGAAAGCAGCCGGAAGACCCGGGAGTTTGGGCTTGCCCGCTGTGATTGTGTGACTTTTATATTTTAAATCAGTAATCGTGTCGCCCTTTGGATTTCTTACACCATAGGCCGGGTATCTGAAATCAGAGTTCCCATAATTGGGATATTCCCTTAGTACAGAACCGTGGGAATAAAAACTTCCCTTGTCCAGGCTTGGGGAAAGAAACTGGAATGAGTTCTGCATATAATGCTCGGGAATGATATTTTCAACTTTTTTCCCCCAGTACAATTGCAATATTTCCCCACGCGGATGCACTTTAATGATGTAGCTGCCATCCCTGGTGCACATGTTGAAAATCATGTTTTCCTTGTCAAAGCAAATACTCATGATGCGATTCTCCTTTTCAGCATTGAATTTGATGGATTTTTACGTCGTCAATCCTTGGTCATTCAAATATCCTGGTTTTCTTAGCAACTCAAGATACAAACCTATGCATCGGAAGGGTTCTCCTGTCGCCTCGCATCAATTTCCGAGGCAAGCTGTTCAAAACTGATTCCGAATTTCCGGGCGATATCCATCGCGTAGCTTTTCCCAAGTGGGGCACCCGGCTGAACCCGAAAGGAGCGCTGCCCGTCCGTGAGCCCGGTGACAAGGCTGATGACGAGGCTGTCACCAGTTGTTTCGATGTTGAACTGTTCCGAATGTCCTGCCAGTTCATGCATGTGCGTGTTGAAAACCGCCCTTGTTTCCAAGTATCTCAAAGATTTCACGACATCCTTGGCGATGTAGAGCCCTTCCAGGTAACTTGTGCTGGACAGCGATTCATTGAGCAGGATCAGGCTGTGGCGGGACGCGTGACGGAAAATGTCGTTCAGGCGTTTTGTTTCCTCCCCCAGCCGGCCGAGTTCGATTGTCTGGTTCTCGTCGACCGGAAAGTGCGAGAAGATGCCGTCGACAGGACTGATGGCCGCGTGACCGCCCGGAACGAAGACGCCAGCCTGGAAGAGGAGCTGCGCAAGGCCAATCGCTTCCGTGAAGACAGTCTTGCCGCCTCGGTTCGGACCTGTCAGCAGGAGGATGCGGCCGTTTTCATCGAAATTCGCGTCATTGAGGACGATTTCATCCGACGGATTCAGATTCATGTCCCAAAAATGGAGTGCGAGGGTAAGGTTGTACAAATCCCCTATGCGGCAAGTACGCAGGCCGATCGGCAGAAACTCGGCGCGGCAGGCAGGCAGGCCTGTTTTCAGCAAGGTATGGTACAGCCTGGCGAACCGCAGGTGGAACCGGATTTCCGGAGCCAGCGCCAGCAAGGCACTGCCGCGTGTGCCGGCATATTTCCGCAGACCGGCCGACAGATCCTTCACGATGGGTTTCATCAGGCTTTCGATGTCCTTGTGAAGGTGGTACATGATGGGGTGCCGCTTGTCGGG
>CAZFWQ010000110.1:0-6837 GCA_964522755.1 uncultured Oscillospiraceae bacterium
TCATGTGTCGGCTTTTAATTTGTTAGAGCTGTTCTTACACTGTGTGAACAGTAACTTGCGACAGCCATTGCGACTGTGCGACTGGCATAATCTTGCTTTTGACCAATGTATCCATACGTTGAAGATAATTCGGCAACTCAATGTTAACATTGACAAAAAACAATAATGGATTTATGATGATCATAGTCGAACAATTGTTGAAATGCTTGGTACATAAACGTTTCAGCCTATTATTTACAAATTGTTAAGTGTGGAAAATGAGAAAATCCATATCCGATGATTCCGTAAAAACGGAACCTGGATGCGTGAAGCGGGGGTGACTGACTCATCGATTCAGGTTTTAAGCGGAACAGGATGCATGAGACAGCGCAAACAACCTCATTGGCAGATGCGGAAGTATCCCATGATGGAGAATGCCCGTCTGAATGCCAGTTGGCAGTCGTTTCATCCGTACAACCGAACTATGAATCCAGTGAATTTCCGAATGAATGCCAGCCGGCAGCTGATTCAACCATTTTACAAACGACATTTATTTCAACAACACCTGGAAAACCCCAGATTGGCACACTCCTTGAAGGAAGATACAAACTTTTGGAGAAAATTGGAAATGGTGGCATGGCTGAGGTTTTCCTTGCAGAACATGTCACCCTCGGAAACATGTGGGCTGTCAAAATCCTGCCGGTCTCAACCGACACCCTGCAGGAGCACCTCAATGAAGCAGGTATCCTGAAAAGGCTGAATCACCCCATGCTCCCTCGAATAACGGATATCATCCAGTCAGCTTCCCACATCTGCATCATCATGGATTATCTGCCGGGGGCCAACCTGCAGGATCGGCTGGATGTCCGGGGAAAGTTTCCTGAAGCGGAAGTGCGCGCATGGATGGGGCAAATATGCGATGTGCTTGCCTACTTGCACGGCCAGAAGCCGGAACCCGTCATCTATCGCGATCTGAAGCCGTCGAACCTCATATCCGATGACCATGGGCACTTGAAGCTCATCGATTTCGGCACCGCGCGAAATTATCGGGCGGGTCGTGATGGGGATACCGCCTATATCGGCACCCAGGGCTACGCTTCCCCGGAACAGTACGGCCTGAACCAGAGTGATGGCAGGACGGACATATACAATCTGGGAATGACGATGTTTCATCTTCTTACCGGCATTCATCCGGTCACAATTGCACACGGGGATATCAGGGAACGCCTTCATGATGCGTCAGTATCGGATCTTCTGACCGCAGTTTTGATTCGCTGTGTCCAGTTGTCCCCCGCAAAACGGTACCCCGATGCCCAAACATGCCGGATAGCGTTGATGGGCACGGAATCCGCGTTGCCTGAGGCTGCCGCCCTCCCGGAGACAAGGGCGGACGAATCCATCGTCGCTCAGAAGCCAGACTGTAAAAAGGATGAACATGCACGGAAATCCAGTCCGATTCTCACCGGACTCCTCGGGAAAAGATCTCATCCCTCAATCGCTGAACGTCCGTCGATTCCCGTGCAGGCACGGATTGCAGTAATGGGCGCATTTCCGGGTTCGGGTGCCACGTTTTCCTCCATCGCCCTCTCGGCATGGTTTTCCTCACATGGCTATTCGACAGCGTGTGTGGAGATCAATCCTTCAGGGGACATGTGCCGGCTGCAGAAAACACTTGAACTGTCCGGAAATATTGAAGCGATGGCTGAAGATGTGGACGGAAGAGGCAGCTTCCAATTCAGGAGGGTTGATTATCATAAAGGCTGCAGGCGGATTACGGACATTCGCGGGCAGCGGTACGATGTGACTGTCGCCGATATGGGTTCGCGAAATGGGAGCCCGGCACTGGACGAGTTCCTGCGCGCTGATTGGCAGCTGGTGTACTGCCCCCATGCAGACTGGAAATTCGGCAGGATGGAAGAATTCCTGGAGAGATATGACCCTGACTCGGATGAAACGCAATTTCACTACCTCGTGCCGCAAGACGGGGATGGATGCCCGGCGTCATTGCGATCCCTGTTCGGGAAGCGGAGTGTCTGCGCATTCCCTTACATCAGAAATCCATTCATTCTAGCCAAAGCGGAGGATAAGCTGCTGGAGCGGATGTTCCGCTGCATTGGACTAACCGTCTGACTTCATGGACAAGGTACTTCATGGACAAGGTACTTCTTGGACAAGGTACTTCTTGGACAAGTTATTTCATAGACCAGGTACTTCATGGACGGGACATGCGATCAGCCATTCACACAAGATAAACAGCCGGAACCCTCATTATCACGATTCGGCTGCAGGCGCATCATGTGAATGGAGGAGTGAGCTTGTTTTTGAAACCCAGGAAATTCAGAACGATGTTGGCATTCATGGCAGGACTATCCATTTCCCTTGTCCTTCTCGCAGGCGGGCTGTACTGGTATCAAAGCCAGCAGTCCGCCATGAGGGATCAAATCGGTGTGGAAATCCGTTCAAAGGTCGAATCGGAATGGGAGGCCGCGCACCCGCAGGAAGTGGTATATGCCTTCGCGGCGGATTTGAAGGCCGGTACGGTTCTTGTTCAGCAGGATTTGACCCTTCAGGAAGCCGGGAGCGGCATTGTCCCGGCGGATGCCGTACGTTCACCGGAAGAGGCGATCGGCCGTGTGGTGCGGAACGATGTCAAGGCAAGCACCCTTTGCATCCAATCCTTGATTTACCAGCCGGGCGATTACCCCGATGATGCGAGAATTCAGGAATATACGGCGGTTCGTCTGCCTCAGAGGCTTGAGAAAAGCCAATATGTGGACGTGAGGGTCATGTTTCCGAATGGACTCGATTATGTTGTGCTTTCCAAGAAAAACGTCCTGGACCTTCAGAGGGATGAAGAAGGAACCGGAAATCTTGTCTGGCTCACGGTTTCCGAACAGGAACTGCTTCGCATGTCATCAGCGGTCGTGGATGCATTTCTTCATCCGGGAACCGTCCTGTATGCCGTCACCTATGTGGCGCCGGATGTCCAGGCGGCGGCAATTGTCACATATCCCGCCAATGCCTATGTTCAGGATCTGATTCAATCGAATCCGAACATAATTGCGAATGCGGTAAATCAATTGGAACGGGCAAACCGGAAATGGTTCGATTCCATTCCGGATCCGCAGCCCCAGCAGCCCCTGGCTGTCGTGCCGGCACCTTCTACCGCCAAGGATTCATCCGGAGTCGGCACGGAGGACCCCGGAGCCGGAACACCTGATCAAGGCTCTGCCGACGCTCCGGCAGGCGTGCCCTCGGGAACCTCAGCTACAACAGATTCAGGAATCGGCGAGGGGTTGTGATATGAAGATGCCAGAAAAAATGTTCAGCATGATGACATCTGGAAAAGCGCCCGGCACGGAGGCGTCAAGAAAAACGTCCGGCACGGAGGCGTCTGGAAAAACATTCGGCACGGAAGCGTCTGGAAAAACGTTCGGCACGGAGGCGTCTGGAAAAACGTCCGGCACGGAGGCGTCTGGAAAAACAAAACTTTCCGGGCGACAGAATCGACAAGGGCAAACTTCAGTCGCTGCCATTCCTGCCCCACCATCAGTTCCTGCCCCGTCAGCCATTCCTGCCCCACCATCAGTTCTTGCCCCATCAGCCATTCCTGCCCCACCATCAGTTCCTGCCTCGTCAGCCATTCCTGTCATTTTCCTGGGCAGGAAGACGCTTCAAAAATTGTATCTGATGCTGCACCTTGGCCGCATGCTCCAAAGTACCCGTGCTGTCAGGCTGGATACTGTGAATCCTTCCGTCGACGTGCTGACGATATGCGATTATTGCGGAATGGAACTGCGCGAGTATCCCGATTCTGAAACATTGCAGGCGGAACTGGCAAGGCTTGGACGGATGGACCCTGAGGGTTTGACTCAGGAAAATGCCGGCAGAAACGCCAGTGAAAACACCGCAGGACCTGCAGACAGGGAAAGCGGACGTGATGTGCCGGGAATCCATCCGTCCATTCATCTGGTAGACCTGCCGGATAAGGCGATGCTGCCTGAAGGCGGCCAGTGTTTCCTCGTCACGGACAGTGACAGGAACAGTCTTGAGCAGGCAGAAACAGCATTGCAGGCATCCGGATGCGAAGCAGCCGCGAGATTCCTCGTGCATCGCATCTATTTGGATATCTGGGAAGGTGCTCGTGTTGGGGTTCGATACCTGGAAGAGAAGCTCCTTCGAAGTTTTCCGCCGAATGCCATGGCCGGGGAACTGCTGACCCTCGGCGCGGATGATCGGAACTGGGCGTCCATCATTGACAACCAGCATGATGATCGCCTGCGGCTGTCCGGACTCACATCGGAGTATCGGCGGCTTCTGGCGGATGTGGCCGCGATCGGATTCCGCATACCCTTGAAGGAGTCCATCCGGCAAATTCGGCTGGCTGACAGGAGGAAAAAAGCATGATGTCGGCGTTTTGGTCCACACATCACGGCCAGGCCTGCATCACCGCAAACACGGCGGCTGTCGCGTGTGCAGCCGCGCTCCTGCATAAGAGGAAAATCCTGGCGGCCCATACCCATGCGCAGGACGGCACATTAGAACGCTTTTTGTTTCCACCGCGGGACCTGAAGGGATTTGACACGGGGGATTTCGCCAACCACGGTATGGATGCATTGCTGCGCCTTGCCAGGAACGGGCGGCTGCAGAGCAGGATGGTGCCGGACTACTCATGGTCCCTTCTCCGGGAGAACAGGCTTGATGTCCTTCCCGGCACGGATAAGCAGGCTTTGCCTGATGGAGAAGGAGCGAACCTTGTAACCGATGTGTTCAGGTCTGCAAAAGGTTTCTACGACCATGTCCTCATCGATGTGCAGAGCGGGCTTGAAACCGATGGAACGGCAGCCCTGCTTCGCGCGGCTGATTGTCAGATGATCTGCCTGAATCAGAACACAGTCCTTCTGGAGAACTGGTTCTCAAATGCGTCCCTTCGTGAACAGGTGGAATCAAAACATTCCCTTGTCCTGTTGTCACGCTACGATCCTTCAGCCGGATGCACTCCCGGCGACATATCCAGAAAATATGGAATCCCCCGCGCGAAACTTTTCCCAATCCCTTATTCCGCAGCATTGATGCAGGCCTGCAACATGGGCACTGTTTATGATTTCATGGCCCGTCACCTGATGGAGGCCAAATCTCCCGAGCGTGAGCTGATGGCCGCCTTGCGCCAGGTGGTGGAACAGTTGGAAGGAGGAACCGCATGACAATGCGTGAAATAGTGGAACATATGGAGGGAGGAACCGCATGACGACCCAGGTGTCCGGTTACCTCAATCTTGTGCTGATCTTTATTTTGCTGGCAGCGGCAGGCGGCATTGCATGGATGAACCTGAAAAAGTCACGTCCTGGTCCGGTTCGGGAAGAACCGGATGCGGAATCCATATATGGAATCGAAGGGTTGATTGCCCATGTGCGAGATCGCATCAACAGCCTGACGCGTACCAACCTGCATGAACTGGGACTGAGCGCCGATGAATTCAAAAAGCGCGACAACAAGCGGGCGGAGCTCAGGCGCTCCCTGAAGCACTGCGCATACGGGTCCGCACGGGACAAACAATACGTGAAGGATTTCATCCTCGACATGCTGGATCGGTACATTCCCGACGCGCATCTCAACCTGGCGGTTCCATTCAACCGGCCGGAACGGATGGCTTCGTCGGAAGTATTCGCCTGCCTATTGTATGACTATCGAAAGGAACACGGGACAGGGGCCTTGACGGCTTTGGCCGACCGCTACAATCTTGACAGACCCAAACCACTGCTGGAAAACGGGACTGTGACTGCTTTCGTCATTACTGAAAATGAAATCAGGCTCATTTATGATGAGGAAGGGCATATGCACAGCCGGGCCGACAAGTTGGAAATTCTTTCCCAGATGGTTTATGAACGCTACAAGGGATTGGGCGTCGTTGATGAACTGAGGGACATGGATGTGGACGGCCTGTCTGCAGGCGTTTCCGGGATGGCCGAATCCGATGCAATAAATGGATTCCCGGGCGACAAGCGCGCGGATTCGCTCCGCAGCTGCGACAGCGTCTGGATGTTCTACCATGGCAAATCCGTCCGGCTGGCCTGTTTGGGATTTGGCAGCGACAAGGAGCTGCGCCGTGTCTGCCAGAATATCTATCGATACAACAAGGCTGGGCAGCTGTCTGAAAGCAACGGGTTCCGCATCAGCGAAATGAGGGATGGCAGCCGCGTGGTTGTCGTGAGGCCGCCTTTTTCCGAATCCTGGGCCTTTTTTGTCCGCAAGTTCCAGACCCGCAATATTTCCCTGGAGCGATTGATCACCGGACCCGGAGCCGAACTGCCGATCTCTTTCATCCGATATCTGGCGAAAGGGGCCATGATCACGGCTGTCACAGGATCGCAGGGAAGCGGCAAAACAACGCTTCTGATGGAGATGATCCGTCATATCGATGCCTCGCATCCTTTGCGCATACAGGAAATGGCCTTTGAACTTCATTTGCGAAGGCTGTACCCGGAGCGAAACATACTCAGCTTCAGGGAAACCGAGACCATATCCGGACAAGCCGGGCTTGATCTGCAGAAGAAGACAGACGGTGCGGTGAACATACTAGGCGAAGTGGCCACGGACGAAGTCAGCGCCTGGATGATACAGATGGCGCAGGTTGCGAGTTTGTTCACGCTTTTCACCCATCACGCGAAAACCACACGTGACCTGGTTCTGTCGCTCCGGAACTCTCTCCTGAAATGTGAAATGTTCAATAATGAAACCATTGCGGAACAGCAGGTAGTGTCGGTTCTGGATTTTGACATCCACCTGGCGAAGGATGTGAACGGCCACAGGTATGTCGAGCGCATTACTGAAATCGTTGGAACCGATTCGGATGCCCCT
>CAZFWQ010000110.1:6847-10508 GCA_964522755.1 uncultured Oscillospiraceae bacterium
CTATCCCGGCAACTGGCGTGATGAATCGGAACAGGGAAACGCCGCAATGCTTTTCCAGCATACCACGCAATCTTTTTTCGAACGGATGACCGACAGGAAAGCTTATGAGTCGCGAAACATCATTGAGTACCGCAATGGCGCTTATGTGGCCGTTCACCGCCCTTCCACGGGACATGCGGGGGAAATGGCGGTCAACATGAGGGAAGCCGATGCAGCGTCTTTCCTACAATGGCTGGGCCATTGGTGGCCATTGCAAACCGAAACCGAAATAATGCGATTGAAGGGGGAAGCGGATGCGGCTTCAGATATCATCAGTCTTGCTCCCGTCTGACGGATCTTTCCCGGTGCTTCCGGTCATCGGGATGTTCTGCCTGGCCTGTGCAGTTTTGCTGGCCATGACCGCGGTCAAAGCGGGCAGGCATGAAAAAAAAAACGAAATCATCACCAAGAAGAACGTCTTTGGACGAAACAGGACGGTTTTGGCAGGCGGCATATGCCGGATTGTCGGTTTCATTCCTGACACGCCACATGATGCAGTCCATTCGCGGACGCCTGGAGTTCGGCACAAGTTTTGACGAACGCGGCCTGCGCCGCAGGACCGCATCGATCTTTCTATTGACTGCTTCCCTCATGGCAGGGCTTTTGTTCCTGTTTGCCATGCTCTCCGGAGATATTCTGATGATCGGCATCTTTGTCGTCATGCTCGGTTTCATGACTGACACGGTGCTTGACATTTCCGTGGCCAGGGTTGCCAACCGGCTGCTTCGGCAGCAGCTCAGGTTTCATGAACAACTCCGGCACCGCTATTACGAGGAACAATCCGTAGACGGCGCGGTTGAGGAAGCCTGCCGGATCATGCTGGAGGAACGGGCCCACGAAATGTACGCGCAGGGAGAGAAGCTGCTGGACGTCCTGTCGGCAGCCGATACGGAAGCCACATTCGAGGTGTACCGTGACACAGCTCCGAACAAATATCTGAAACTGCTGGGCGGCATGTGCTGCATCACCCGGGAATACGGGGATGCGCGCGTGGATGGCGCGTCGGTTTTCCTGATGAGCCTGGGGCACCTCAGCGAGGAAATCCGGTCCGAACTGTTCAAGCGGGACAGGCTTCTATACGCCATGAAAAGCCTGAACGTGCTGTCGTTGATTCCCCTGTTTTTCATCCAGCCCATCCGGAACTGGGCCGGGGACAGTTTTGCGCCCATGGCGCGCTTCTATGCGCAGGGAGCCGGTTCCGTGCTGGAAGTGCTGATGGTTGTCATCACGCTTGCCAGCTACCTGACAGTCAGGAAGCTGCAGCAGTTCGACGAACCGCACCCCGGGCACCAGTCCAGCAAGAGGTGGGATGCCTGGCTGTATCGCAGGTGGCTTCATCCCATGGTGGATCGGCTTTCTCCCGGGCGATACACGATGAAGCGCCTGAAAATGGAATTGCTGCTGAAACGCGCGGTATCTCCCATGAGGGTGGAGGATATCGTCACAAGGCAGCTGCTTGCGGGGACTGCAGGCTTCATCGGCGTCCTGCTGCTGTGTCTTGGCCTGCAGGTACAGACCGCGCACCGCATACTGCATGAACCAGCCGTACCAGAAGGATTCCTCGGAGGAAAGCTGGCCCAGGAGGATCAGGCGAAACTGGAGGAGGAAACTGCTTTCGACCGCAGCCTGCTCATCACCTTGCCGGATTGGGCGACGATCGAGGAAATCCACGTGGTGGCAAAGAACAGCGGTTTGGTCGCCGATACGGAACTGGACCTGGTTTCCGCGAGAATCGCAGGGAAATCGGCCGCGCTTGGAAGCAACCATTTCAAATGGTGGGAGCTGCTCCTTTGTATCCTGGCATTTGTTTCAGGCTGGCATGTTCCGGTTATTTCAGTCCGATTCCAGGCCGGAATCATGATTTTGGACATGGAGGATGAAGTCGCCCGTTTTCAAACCATCATCCTGATGCTGATGCACATGCCCCGTGTCGATGTCGAGGAGATGATCGAGTGGATGGAAATGTTCTCCCTTCACTTCAGGGAAGCGCTGCAGACATGCCTGTCCGACTACAGCGCCGGGGCAGTGGAGGCGCTTTCGGCATTGAAAGCGGGAATACCCTTTGAACCAATGGCTGTCCTGGTTGGCAACCTGATGCTGGCCGCATCTGATTTGCCGATTCTGCAGGCGTTCGAGGAACTGGAAAGCGAGAAGGCATACAGCCGGGAAAAACGGAAGGAACTGAATGAACGCGTGGTGGAACGGAAACGGAACCTGGGGAACCTGGTGGGGTTCATACCGCTTTATGCACTAATCCTGCTTTACCTGATGATACCCATGGTTGTGTCGAGCATGACGGAAATGTCGGTTTTCTACAAGCAGATGTCTTCCTTTTAGCATTGAAATATAAGGGAAGTCGGAAAGAATCACCACTCCGGGATCATGGCCTCGGAGAGAATCACCACTTCGGAGTCATGGCCTCGGAAAGAATCACCACTCCGGGATCATGGCCTCGAAAGAATCACCACTTCGGAGTCATGGCCGGAGAATTGCAAATCGGGAGGGAAAACATGGACGGGAACATTTCAAAGGCATTGTGGCTGGGCGTTTCGATTCTGTTGTTTGTAGCTGTCGTCGCGATTGGGATTACTGTTTTCAGCGGCATGAAGAATGTGGGGGATACGGCGGGCGCACGCATCGGATCCATTGCGGCCAGCCTGGCGGATGAGGAATTCCGCGCTTATGACGGCAAGCAGGTGAAGGGGGATGACGTGTTGTCCGCGATCGGGTCCTTCAGCGGACAGAGCGGCGACTTCATTGTCCTGGTCCGCACGCTGGATGCCGGAACAGCCGTGAATCTTGACCCCGGAGCGGGTTCTGCGCCGTCATTGAGCGGATTCAACCAGTATGTGTCCATCACGGCCGGGACAATTTCCGTTAAAGACAAATGCTTTGTGCTGGGCGCCGGATCGGGCGACCTGCTGACCCTGCAGAGCAAAAATCTGCAGGATGCAGCGCGGCGCGATGCGGAAAACAGCAATCTCTCCGGATATATCAATCCATCAGGCCGATTCATGTCCCAACTTGTTTACGATTCAAACCAGAAAATCCGCGGTGCCATTTTCGCACAGGCGCAATAGGGATGGATGAGAGCATCCGGCGCTATCTCGGATGGATTGTCGCGGTTCTCATGGTTGTGACGGCGGCGGGTTCCTTTCTGTTTCGTTATGCCGGGTTTGACCGCTTTCTGGACAGCGCGGAGTCTGTTGCCCTGTCGGATTCACTCGTGAAGGCCGGAGATGGACTGTCGACTTCCAGAAATTCCCTTTCTCCGACCGGAGGATTGGAAAGCCGGATGCCTTTGCGGGCAACACGCGAAGGACTGGTGCGTGAATGCGGTGGAGGAGATCTGCTGGGCGCGCTGATGCTGGCAGAAACAACCGGAGTCAAAGACAGCAAGCCGGTTTCAGGCGGGTTGCCTGCGGAACCGGCCATATCGGATGATGCTCCTGCAGAACCGTCTGCTTCGGATGACGTTCCTGCGGTGTTGCATTTTGTGGATGGGATTCCCGGGTACGAGGTCGACCTCGGTGGAATAAGGATGGATGCCCGTTTCCGCGTCGTGTATTCGATTGATGAATCGGGCGCTGTGATGTCAGCATCATATGAAAGCATAAGGTAA
>CAZFWQ010000111.1:0-4128 GCA_964522755.1 uncultured Oscillospiraceae bacterium
TTGACGGCCAGGTTCACTGCTTTCCGACAGCCAGCCTCACTGCTTGTTGACGGCCTTGTTTAGGCAGTATTCCCTGGGGGTGACTCCAAATCTGGCCTTGAAGAGTTTGTAGAAATAGCTTTCATTTTCCATGCCGACATGATGAACAATTTCATTGATGCTATATTTCCCGTTGCACAACAGCTCCGACGCCTTTGCCAATCTCACCTCGTTCAGATATTCGGCGACGGAAAGCTGGGTGATGCTTTTGAAAATCTTGCCGACATACACCTGCGACATTTTCACGGTATCGGCTACTTGCTGCAGGCACAGACCTGGATTCTGGTAATTGGCGCCGATGATCTCCTTGATGGCGTCAACTAGGAAGACATGTTTCCTGTTTTCCACGGAATCCGATCTGGAGATGATCTGCCGGAATATTTCCATGGAACCCTCATACAATTCCTGCAGTGTGCTTATGTCCAGGATTTTCTGGAACATGTTGTAGTCTATGTAGACCGGTTCCACACGGGCCTTGTTCGTTTCCTCCACGGCGTCGCTGATGATGTTGACGAGGTGCATGACCGAGAGCATCATGTTTTTATATCTGAGCTTTGCGATTTCATCCAGTATTCGCTTGAAGACGCTTTCGATCTGCTCGGGATTTCCCGCTTTGATTCCTTCGGAAAGCTTGCGTTCCAATATCGCGGAGAAGCTCATATGCGTATTGAGCTCGTTTTCCGCGTAGTCGGAAGGGAGGATGATGCTCATTTTTCCGCCGACGTAGGAATACATGGCATTGCCCAGGGCAGCGTTGTATAGTCTTGTGATGTCATCAAACCGGTCTCCGACTTCACTGATCGTCATGGAAACAGGCAATTGGAAATGCTTCAGGATATGCCCCTGCGCTTCCCTCATGACCTCTTTCATCTTCAGGAGGAAGGCATCGGGCGAATCCGTGGGATTGATGAGGATGACCACGTGATCTTCCCTGATGTCGATCCCCTCGTTGCCATAGTATTTTGCGAAGACTTCCATGCTGATGTTGATGATGGCGAACTGATACAATGCCATGTCACTGGCGCTGATGAAGTTGACGGCCTCGCAGTTGCCCATCCTGATGACGCAAACCGCGAATTTACCGGAAAAATCAATGGTCATCCCGTATTCGGCAGCAAATCTTTCAAGTTCCTCTTGCGTGGTCGCATGGCTGTCGACCAGGAGTTTTCTCAGCAGATACGTCCGGAGAATGTTCCGGTTATTGCCCTTTTCGCTTTGAAACGTGTTCAGCCGCTCCATCGATTGCTCGTAAACATGGCTGAGATATGATATTTCATCTTTCGGCCTGGAAGTGCCGGCAGGTTCTTCAGAAAATCCTTTGCGGCCGCTGATCTGGCGAACAAGGTTCCCGACCGGTCTGTAAATGCCCCGTGAAACCGTGACGGCAAGAATCAGGGCCAGCAGGATGAAAAACATCGTGATGAGCACGATGCTGGTCCTGAGTTGGTTGATGTATCTGTACGTTTGATCGAAGGGCTGTGTTTTCACCAGTGTCCAGCCGATTTTTTCAATATTGATGTAGGAAACGAAATACTTCTCGCCATTGCTTGCAATGGTCAGCGAATTGAATGTGGCGGACGGATCTGTGGATTGATTGAGATTTGCGCGGTCACTCAGCAGCTTTTCCCGTATGGCGACTTTCAATGCTTCGTTGTTCTGGATTTGCGCTTTTGATTTCCCGTTGTTTCCCTCGAAATACTGGCCATTTTGGTCAAAAACAAAAACGGCTTCGTCGACAGTCTCCGACAAACCGTCCCCGCCGACGGCGTTGATGGCTGAGATGCTGTCTATCAGCCACTCCGACTTGACATTGACGATGACCGCGCCTTCCGGCATGTTTTTCGCATCGAATCCGTCATAGATGAAATAAGTCAGAAGCAGTTTCCGCCCCGGCACCGTGCTGCCGGGAACCGTGTATGGAATGCTGTGGAGAATGGGTCTCATTTTCGGCAGGCCCGCACCGTATTGGGAGAACATGTCATCCAATGATTTTTCCGTGTAGAACAATCCATTGTTGGTGGTGAAATATGCCTTTACGCGGTTGTTGTAAATATAAATGGAATCGATATAAGGATTCACATCTACGATGGATGTCCTGATTTTGTTGATTTTCATGGCGAGATCATCATATCCGGGGTTTTCCCCGAACATCATCGAAATGGTGTCGGAATTGAGATAGGTGGCCAGGCACAGGTTCTTGATCATGTCATCCATGTATTCGATATTGTACCGGACCTGGTTCAGGATTTTCCGGTTGGTCCTGTACTCGTTCTGCATGACCATCTTGTCGACATTGTAATAGACGATGGCTGAAAAAATGGAGACTACCACGACAATGGCGGCCGCAACCCATATGTAAATGCGGCTTAGGTATTTTCCGGGTTTCCTGGCTATCAATCTTCTCATGTACTTCCTTTTCCCGGCAGGTTGCGTCCATCAAGCAGGGCGATTCCATGCGGACTGTTTCATATCAGCTTCCACCTGTCATGAAGATCCATCCCGTACAAGCCATTTCATATTAGCCTTCCGCCTGTCATGCTGTCAATTTGTTTCGAATAATGTGGTGGCAGAGCCAGAGGCAATCGCTCGCTGTAAACTGGCTTCTTGCCGGCTGGAACAAATATGATATCCTTGTATTGTACCGCAAGTGCCCGCCGCCTGCTCTATCAGATGAAACGCCTGCTGCCGGCCAGTTTAGAGGAGGTTCCCATGAAACTCGACAACCTCTCCATGAAACCGTTTTCCACAACCTTGCTTGGCGTCGTGCAGGGAGTAGCCGCGCATTATGCGCTTCCATGGAGCGACGCGCACCTGTTCGGCGCCACGGGCATGGCCTTCCGGTTGAATGTGGAACGCGCTCTGTGCCCAAGCGGTCCATATTGCTGGAACATGGATGAATTCCTTGTCCTGCTTGAAAACCTCGGCATCCGGATGCAGGCAATCGGGGAGTGCTTTGGCAAGGATACATCAAGGCAGGCCAAGCTGAATGACCTTGTAAGGCAGGAACTGGAAGCGGGCAATCCCTGTTCCCTTCTGAACATGGAAAACCAGTTGATTCCGGGCCATGACGATTCCGCGTTCTTCACGTGGCAGCCTTGGCCGGACAATGCCATTTTCCCTCCGGCTACCCTGACGTTTTCCGACTGGCACGAATTGGGCGACGAGATTCATCTCGTGTTCTACACATTCCGCAAAGTCGCCCCCGTTCCATTGGCCGTTCAGGCAAAAGGCGCATTGCTGCATTTAAAGGACATGCTTGAAAGCAGCAGCATCATTGATGGCTACGCCTCCGGACTGAAGGCCTGGGATGCGTGGAAACTGGCAGTGGAAGAAGACCGGGCTGCCGGACACGGTAACTGGTGGAATGCGATGGTCTGGGGTGAATGCCGCCAGTTCGGAAAAATATGGCTGTCGGATCTCTCAATGGAACCGGAAGTCACTGCGTTCATTCCGAAGAAGCGCCTTCAGGAAATGTCCGCCCTTGTTGGCGTGACTGCCGTCTCGCTGTTCGACCTGTCCAATCCGGAAACAGAAAAGGCAGACCGGTTGAACAGGATTGAAGGAGCCATTGATGCGGACAGGAAGATACTGGGAATCCTGAAAGAGGTTTTCCCAGCCAAATAGGCGGATGAGGGACAACACCCGGGCCAACACACGGGACCGCTCCCGGGGGACAGCGCAGGGATCACAACGGCATTTCAGGCCCGGAGACGGCCCCGCTTTCCGTCAGGGCTATCAGCGCCAGGAGGGCACCCCAGTGGTAGAACTTGTCGCTGTTTCGAACCCCGCACCCCAAGCCTGTGTTTCCATCGTAATTCTCATGGACGTGGCCATGGGTCTTCCATTCCAACATGAACAGTTCGGCCGATTTGTCAGACAGATTGCGGCAGGCTTCCGGCAGTCCGTGGCGCCGCATGGCAAGGTACGCGAGGTAGTTCATCGGAGCCCAGATCCGGCCGCGCCAGTAGTCCTGCTCCGGAAATGCCGGATCATTACGCGCAATCGACGGCAGAACCCACTCGCCCCAGAACTCCGCAGGATTGTACAGGTGCTCGCGAACCATACGTTCTGCCTGCTCCGGTGTCGCTG
>CAZFWQ010000111.1:4138-7368 GCA_964522755.1 uncultured Oscillospiraceae bacterium
TGGACGGGATGATGTATTCTCCCCAGAATTCATCGGCATTGTAGAAGTGTTCGCGCATCATCCTTTCCGCCCGTTCTGGACTGACCTTGTCACTGTAAAGGGAGTAGAAATTGGTCGGGGATATGCGCCGGTAAAACTCGCCCGTGTCAGTCCGCCGGTTCTGATAGATGCCCGTTTCATCATCCCAGAGCGTTTCAAGGCCGTCTTTTACATGGCCTGCCCGTTCCCTCAGCTCAAGTTCCTCCGGCCTGCCGATCACGGCGGCGAGATCGGCAAGCGCCTCGCAGTCCATGATGTACAGCCCGGTCAGACCAACGTCGGCCAGCTGCATCAGGTGCGTCTCACTGTCAAAGGGCACGTCGTCGTACATCGGCGAGTTGTCAAGGCCGGATTCCAATGCCGCGCCCGCCGTGTCATTGACGCTGTTGAGTTCCCAATGCGTGCCGGACCGCGGCTCAAACGGATTGGAGCCCCAGCACAGGACATTGTCCGGGGTGACGCGGTTTTCTTTCCACCAGCGGTTCCATGTCAGCAGTTCGTCAAAAAGCTCTTCAATCAGCCATCTCTCCCGATGAATGCGATAGATTTCACGGACAGCCATCGAACCGACAGGCGGCTGCGAACGATCGCGGCTCTTGAAATCATTCGCAGCGCCGAAATTCGGAACATAACCGCTTTCGGTCTTTTCGCGGGTGATGGCGATGGCATTGGCACTCGCCAGATCCGGATTGTCAATCATGCACATCATGGCGGCGAAATAGGTATCCCAGCAGAAAAGGACATAACCGCCCCAGCCAATGTTCCACAAACGGCTGACCGGGGTGCAGACCTGGTCCTTTTCCGGCTCATAAATCGTGTCCCATGCCAGGCAGGTCCTCATGGCCCCGTATAGCTCTCCGGAATCCCCATATGCCATCTGACCGGCCAGAAGGGCGGCACGGGATGTGTCCAGCCATTCCCTGACGATACCGGCCCCGACCGGCTCCCCGGTGCAGATGACTACCGGCCGGTCCAGCAGAATCGCCACATAAGGCCCTGTCGCACCGGTATTCATTTCACGCAGCTCTTCCCCCTCCATGCTGACCACGACGCTGTGGGCGGGAAGCTGTGCCACAAGCTGCCGGCCGGAACGCGATACTGCGCCAGGCTGATTCCAGAGAAGATTCATCTCGACCAGGAGGGCCGGCGCCCTCAGGACCTGCTTCAGCGGCGTCGCGAGAAGATAGAGTTCCCCATCGCGCACCATGCTTTGGAAAAGGATTTCCAAACCGTCATTCTTCCAGTTCAGTTCCGTGTATCCGCCGTCATAACTGCGCGGCCCCGGATGAATCTGCTCTTCATGCTCGCCGAAGCGTCCTATCAGGGATTCACGAATTACTTTGCCCGTCTGGTAGTTCTTGATGCCCAGGCTTATGGCCAGCCCGTCGGGCAGCAACACGTGGGAAAGCACACTGCGCGTATTCCATGTGTTCCAGCCCTGCTTCATTTTCGCCATCAGTTCGATATGATTCATCTTCCCCATCCCCCGTCCCATTTCACGATATCAGTCTTCTCCGTGCCTCATCGCCTTTTCAAACAGAAATATTCCGGGCCATGTCAAGATATCGGATAAATGTTTCATACTCCACAATCGGAGAAATGGAATGATCGGAATGCAAAATATACCTGCCTCCGTTTCGAATGACGGGCAATATTTTGGCATGGAGTTCATTTTCAATCACATCAAGATCATTGGTCTCAAGAACACGCATGTCGATATTCCCAAAATATACAAGTTTGTCGCCGAACCTTTCGAAAAGTTTCGGCATGTCCATGCCGGCCTTGTATTCCATGGCCTCCAGGCAATCAAGTCCGGCATCAATCAGTTTCTCCAGAAGCGGTTCGATGAATCCGCAGGAATGCATGATCACCTTCAGGCCCTTCGCGTGGAGATAATCGAACATGCGCCGGAAGCCGGGCATCAGGATATCCTCGAACATGGCCGGCGACATGAACGGCTTGTATTTGAAGCCCAGGTCTTCCGCAATCCAGGTGCCATGAGGAAGGCCTTCGGCGGCAAACAGCATTTCCCAGTGCCTGATGTTGAATTCAACATACGTATCTGCCATGTCCCGAACCCATTCCGGATCCATTGCCATGTTCAAAAGCAGGACTTCATGCCCGACGGCACGCTGCATCAGTTCGAAAGGTCCGAACGCGTCACTCATGAAAAACCGTTTCTGGTCCCGGGAGGCCGCTCGTGATTTCCGATACGAATCAAAAGGGATCCTGCAGGGATCCGTTGCCATGAGTCTCGGTTTTGCATGCGTTTCCCATGATTCCCTGTCCCTTATCAGGAATTCCACATGCTCCGGCGTGCTGGCGTGCCGTTTATGCTGGCGCAGCTTCGCGCCATTTCCATCCAGGTACAAGACAGTATTCTCATTTTCCTCCAGCATCACCTGTCCGAACAGCGGGTCGGCATACCAGTTGACAAGTCCACCCCTGTCCATGTCAAGGTCGAAGTGTTCAACCAGGGACTCTCCCTTTGAAATATGCCCTTCTCGAATCCATTTCTCAATGGTGTCGCCCCAGAAGTCTTCGGCGACGGGCAGCCGATCGTATGGCAGCCTGCTGAATACGTTATTTACACGTTCAAATGAAGAGAGTGTTTCCATTGTCAATCCACCTTCCACACGTAGAATTGAACAGAATGTGATGCTCAGCAGCCCGGGCCATGGAACGAAGGTATTGGTCAAGCTGCCGGTCATCATTACATGACGGAAATCCCGCTACGCCTTGCACCGCGATTGCGCCGCAGATTGGGCATCTCCGGTTCACCAGAGATCTTTCAAACTGGCAGAGCCCCCGGGTTGTTCAGAATGTGGCAGCTGCGCAGTATAACCGAGACCGCCATTCCCCGTGTAGTGGTCCCGATTGTTCAATGCGAGCCAGGCATCGTCCCTGTCCGGATAGACAAGCACTTTTGGGGATCCCGGCTGGAGATCGTTGTGCAGCGTCCACTCTTGCACCAGTTTGTGCTGGCTTGGATGCTGTGTTTTTTCAAGAAACTGCCTGGCAAGCCCTCTCAGCAGATTCCGACCCTTTGCTTCCACATCAAGCACCCCCGATCGATATCATCATTTTGTCGTTATCGTCCCTCGCACAACAGAATCATACTGGTTTTACCCAGGTTCACTAGAAGATTCTTTGATACTTGTCTGTAAGAAACATAGATCTTATTCATGTCC
>CAZFWQ010000111.1:7378-10472 GCA_964522755.1 uncultured Oscillospiraceae bacterium
AATCCTGCCGATCAACTTTCCTGAAAATCCTGCCTCATGCAGGAAAATCCTTCCGAAACCAAAAATCCTTCCCTCAGGTACAAGCCCAGCGCAGGCGCGTTTTCCGCATTCACGCACAGCACGGCCCGGGGCAGTCCGACCTCCCCGGCACCAAATCTCAAGGCGTGACGCAGCAGAAACGTGCCATACCCTTTTCCCTGATGCCCGGGCATGACGGCCAAAGGGCCGATTTCCAGCATCGGACCCGGCCCGTCGCCGCCCGGATCCCTCGACGTGGCCACCAGGCCCAAATCCCGTCCGTCTTTACACAGCAGGAAAATGCCACCGGGTATTCTGTCGCCATCGTGACGCATGGCAGCCACGTCAGCGGCAGTCAGCGGTGTTTCGGAACCTTTCAGGCTGGCAAAGGCAGCGTTCCGGATGACGGCGTATGTTTCCTCGTCCCGACCGAAACCGAAAGGGCGGATGGATACGCCTTCCGGCCATTCATCCGGTGAAACCGGCTGTTCTTCCCGTGTCAGGACATGGCTGGTGCGTTCCAGCCGGAACCCCGACTCTTTCAGGCACCTTATCAAGTCATCATCCGGCTCCTTGACGAAAGCAAACCAATGTGAGATATCCCCCTTGCCGGATTTCAATTCGTCCAGCAAACGGCGGTAAATGGCGGGATCTGCTTTTTCGCTGTAAAGGACGCGGAACCGGGCGCGGTTCCCACGCAAGTGGTAATCGTCCCGCATCAGGGACCCCGCGGCGATTACCCCACCCTCCTCCATCGCAAGCCAGGTCGGGAATGAAGGCGAAGGGGAAAACGAGGCCATCTCCGTTTCGCTGATGAAGGAATCATCCAGATGGCATCTGTGTTTTGCGCAAAAAGACTTGAACTGTCCAAGATTATCAGGGCAAAGCGATTCGAGTATCGGCATGATAATCCTCCCGGCTCCAGGGACTGCCTCATGCAGGTTCGGTTCATGACCTGCAGTTTGCATATCGCACCTTCAACTTGGCATTTCCTGCACATATATTTGACAAATGCACTTTTTCAGATTGAATTGCCTCATGGCCACCTATATAATCATGCCATAGCGTCGGTCCGGTTGTATAGTTCCGATTCGTTTGTTCAGCGCCTTAATGTGAATCGGATTCAGCGCCTTCATGCGCATCGTGCTGAGCGGGTTGTCAGGTTCCATTGATCCTGTCATGCAAAATACTGCAAGAGGATGTGATCACTATGAAAGTTGGCGTCGTCACCAGGAGTTTTCCCGAAATGGATAATGCCGCAGCGGCAAGGTTCATGGCAGAAACCGGCTTTGAAACGGCGGAATTGTGCCTGTCGCAGACAGACAGCAAGTACTGGGCCTATAACGGCTTGTCGGACATCTCGGGGCTTACGGACGCCCGGATGTCTGAAATCGTGGAAACCTACCGCAGGGAAAACATAGAAGTATCCGTTCTGGGGGTTTTCACGAACCTCATCGAAACGGACAGTGAAAAACTCGCAGCCAACCTGTCCTATTTCGAAAGGCACATGCAATACGCAGTGCATTGCGGAATACCGGTCCTCGCCACGGAATGCGGTTTCGACCCGCAGAGCAGGGGCGTGCGGGCCGATGTGTACGAATCACGTTACTCGCTGCTGCTGGATTCCCTGAAGCGCCTTTGCGAGATGGCAGACCGTTACGGCGTCGACATCGCGCTGGAGCCCTGCGTACTTGATGTCGTGCCCAGCGCCAAGCGCATGGCGGATACCATCCGGCAGGTTGGATCCCGGCGGCTCAAAGTGCTGCTCGATCCGGCCAACCTGATAGCCAACTCTTCGGAACGGGACATGTTCGAGTACCTCAGCCCCCATATCGCCTATTTCCATGGCAAGGACAGGAGAATCAACGACACGTACGGCCGCAATGTCGGCGACGGCGATATCGACTGGCCCCTCTTCCTCAGCCTGTACCACAGCCGCAATGAAGGCGCGCCCTTTATCCTTGAATACTGCAATGCGTCAAATTGCGCCGAAATCCTGCGGCGTGTGAAGGAATATGACAGGCAGTCGGAATTGCTTCACACATCTGCCAGATGACATCTGATTAAGGATAAGGATCCGGCGATTAGCCCGTATCTCATGTTTCACCAGAGACGAAATATCCGCCGTACCAAACCTGCCCGAGCCCATGTCGAAATCACCCCGAAGCCGTACCGAAGCCGCACCGATTCATCCATTACTTTATTGCAGGAGGGCTGGAAAATGATCAGTTTGGGCGTGAACACCGTTCTATTCAAGGCTTTCACATTCGCATAAGCCGCAAGGGCCATCAAGACGGCCGGGTATGACGGATTGGAAATTTCCGCCATCAAGGGCATGTGCGAACACCTGGATCCGGAAAATTACAAGGCGCAAAAACAAGGCATACTGGACGTGCTCGAGGAAACCGGCCTGAGGATGTTGTCCACGGAAGTGGCCTCCCTCGATGAAGACCGGCTCAAATGGGCTTTCGAGGCTGCCGCGGAGATCGGCATCCCGGTCATCAACGTGGGTCCGGGGGGCAAAGCCGGTGATGACTCCACCCTGCTTGAAAGCATCGAAAAACTGGCGAAGCTTTCCGCCATGGCCGCTTCCCACGGCGTAGTCCTGTGCTGCAAGGCCCATGTGGGCGCCGCCATCTACAATACGCCCACCACGCTCAGGGCCATGGCCGCGATCACCTCCGCCGGATTTGGCATCGACATGGATCCAAGCCACATCTTCCGTGCCGGAGAAAAGCCTGAAGAAGCGTTGCCCGCCGTCCTTGGCCGGACCAGGCACATCCATGTCAGGGACTGCAAGGGAAACGGCCCCTCTCCCGGCGAACCTGCCCTGCAGGCCTGCGGGCGCGGTGACATCGACCTTTTCGGATATTTCAGGGTCATGACGGAAGGTTCCTATGACGGTCCGGTCTGCCTGGAAGTCATCGGACCCGAGCTTGACATGGTGAGAGCCATGGCCATCGCCGCCGAAAGCTACGGCTACATGAACGCCTGTCTGAAAAAGCTGGGCGCAAGATAGTTTTGAAGCTGGGCGCAAGATAGTCTTGAAGCTGGGCGCAAGATAGTCTTGAAGCTG
>CAZFWQ010000112.1:0-10451 GCA_964522755.1 uncultured Oscillospiraceae bacterium
ACATACGCAAGGCCGCTTCCGACAGCTGCATCCTTGAAAGCATCGACGAGATGGCAGATGGACTAGACACGCTTCTCGGTGAGCGCGGCATCAATCTCTCCGGGGGACAGAGGCAGCGTGTGGCCATCGCCCGCGCCCTCCTGCGCGATACGCCGGTCCTGATCATCGACGATGCCCTATCGGCCGTGGACACCATAACGGAAGCGCGCATCCTTGAAAACCTGGCGATCCGGCGAAAGGGGAAGACCACCATCCTGATATCCCACCGCATCTCCGCCGTGGCTGGAGCAGACCGCATACTCGTCCTTGACGGCGGCCATGTCGCGCAATCAGGTTCCCACGAACAATTGCTGCGGGAAGGAGGACTCTACCGTGAAATTCATGACGAGCAGGAAGAGGACAGAACCCGCCTCATCCGCGGCCTCTGAAAAATCAGGACCGTCCGCGCCCCCCGCGGCATTTGACAAATCAGGGCCATCCACTTCATCCGCGGCCTCTGAAAAACCTGGAGCAGATGCCGCAACCCCGTCAAAGGCGAAGCGCCACATCCTCCGCGCCTTGTTCGGCCTTTCCCGTCCATGGTGGGGTAAGTTCATCCTGGCGCTCGGATGCATCCTGCTCATGAACGGAGCCTCGCTGCTGAAGCCATGGCTGCTGAAAGTCGTGATTGATGATTTCCTGATCGGTGGAAAAACACAGACTTTCTGGTACAGCCTTTCAATCATGGCAGTACTTTATGTAGCCGCGTCGCTCGTTGGCGGGGTATTTGCCTGGCTGCAGGTGAACCTGGTGAACCGGGCAGGGCAGGCCATTATCCATGATCTGCGCTGCAAGGTGTTCCAGACAATCCTGCACCTGCCGCTGCCCTGGCTTGACAAAAACGCATCCGGCCGCCTCATTACGCGCGCCACAAACGACATATCCGAAATCGGGGAGTTCTACACCGATGTCACGGTCAACATGATGAAGGACATGCTGCTTGTCCTTGGCATCATTGCGGCCATGTTCGCCATGAGCGTCCGGCTCTCCCTCATCTCGCTGGCCGTCATCCCGGTCATGGCCGTGCTGGTGTGGCTGATCAAGAACCGCATCCGAAAAAACTTCTTCAGCATGAAGCATTTCATCGGCCGAATCAACGGGTTCATTGCCGAAAGCCTTTCAGGCATGCAGACCATTCAGGCCTTCCGCGCGGAAGAAGCGCGAAACAAGGATTTCACACACCTGAACGACGAATACTTCAAAACAACCCTGACACAGGTCAGGCTGAACAGTTTTCTGAAACCGGCTTCGGATGTGTTCCAAAACCTGGCCATTGCCATGCTGCTGGCATACGGAATCGGACAGGTATCGGGAGAAGGCCTGCCCGTCGGTGTCCTGTTCGCATTCACCAGCTATATCAGGCAGTTCTTCGGACCCATTTCGGACCTGGCCGACAAGTACAACAGCATCCAGTCCGCATTGGTTTCGGCGGAACGCGTATTCGGCCTGCTGGATGAAAAGCCGATTCTTGAACAGCTAACCGTCGGCGAACCGATGCCCGAAGCGAAGGGCCGCATCGAATTCCGCCATGTCTGGTTTGCCTATCAGGATGAGGACTGGGTGCTGAAGGATGTCAGCTTCATCGTGGAACCCGGACAGACAGCTGCTTTCGTGGGAGAGACCGGGGCGGGCAAGACAACTGTCATGAACCTGGTCAGCGGCTTTTATGAAGTCGGAAAAGGTGAAGTCCTCCTGGACGGGAGACCTGTCGGCACCCTGAAGAAGCAGGACCTGCGCAGGCGTGTCGCCACAGTCTTCCAGGACGTATTCCTTTTTTCCGGCAATATCCGGGACAACATCACCCTGCATGACGATACCTCGGACGAACTGCTTGAAGGCGCCTTGCGCGCATCCTGCATGGAAAGCCTCCTGGAGCGTCTTCCCAACGGACTGGACGAGACGGTGACAGAACGCGGCAGCACCCTTTCATCCGGTCAGCGGCAACTCGTCTCATTCGCCCGGGCCCTCGCGCATGACCCCGTCGTGCTGGTCATGGACGAGGCAACCGCCAATATCGACACCCAGACGGAACGTCTGATACAGAAAGCCCTCACCCATGTCACTCAGAACAGGACTACTTTGATGATTGCCCACCGGCTATCCACGATCCGGCATGCGGACCGCATCTTCGTGATGAGGCACGGTGAAATCGTAGAGTCCGGCACCCACGAATCCCTGCTTCGCCGCCGCGGATATTACAGGACCCTTGTGGATGAATGCGAGGAGCCGGTTCCCTTTATTGCAGGTTCGTGATACGATGGTTGCAAAACAGCGCCGCACTGGCAATGGAGGCAACGACATGGCAACACATCTCCAGATACCCGAAGGGTACCGTCCCACCCTCGATCTCAGGGAAACGGAAATCGCCATCAAATTCATAAAAGACCATTTCGAGCAGTCACTTTCCCATGCGCTCAACCTCATCCGGGTTTCCGCCCCGTTGTTCGTCCGGCCGGAATCAGGCCTCAACGACAACCTCAACGGGATTGAGCGGCCCGTCAGTTTCGATATGCGCCATATCGACGGCAATTCGGCGGAAGTCGTGCAGTCCCTTGCCAAATGGAAGCGCATGGCGCTGGGCCGGTATGGTTTCCACCCGGGAGAAGGCCTTTATACCGACATGAATGCAATCCGGCGCGATGAAGAGCCGGATAACCTTCATTCCATCTATGTGGACCAGTGGGACTGGGAACTGGTCATCACCCGCGAACAGCGAAATCTGTCCGTCCTGAAGGACATCGTCGGGAAAATCTACAAGGTCTTTCTTGAAACACAGGATGCCGTGAGTGCAAAATACCCTGCCTTGAAGCGGTTCCTCACCCCGGACATCACATTCCTCACAACGCAGGAACTCGAAGACATGTATCCCCACCACACACACAAGGATCGGGAAAACACGTTCACGCGTGAACATGGTTCCCTGTGCCTGATGCAGATTGGCGGGAAGATGAAGTCCGGAAAAATCCATGACGGCCGCGCGCCGGACTATGACGACTGGTCCCTGAACTGCGATATCGTGTTTTATTATCCGGTCCTTGACTGCGCTTTCGAAGTTTCCTCCATGGGCATCCGCGTCGATGCAGCCAAGCTTGAAAGCCAGCTTGCAGATTCCGGCAGCGAAAGCCGGCGTCACCTTCCTTTTCACAAGGCCCTGCTCGAAGACAGGCTGCCCCTTACGGTTGGCGGCGGCCTGGGCCAGTCCCGCATCTGCATGTTCCTGCTCGGAAAAGCCCATGTAGGCGAAGTCCAGGCGTCCGTATGGCCGGAATCCATGGAAAAGGCGTGCAGGAAAGGGAACATGATCCTGCTCTGACCGCGTTCCCGTCATGATCCCCGACCCTATGCCCGATGTGATCATTCTCCTGCGCCTGAGAGGAGGAAACCATGAAAAAAAGACTGTTGTGCATGGTCATTCTCTTGTTGACTGCCTTGCTGTTGTTGACGGCCTGTGCGCCGGGCGACGGGCATGCCACCCTGCAAAACCCGGCAGGCTTTTTCTGGGGAGTCTGGCATGGCTGGATTGCACCGGTATCCCTCATCATCGGATTCTTCGACCCGGACATCCGGATCTATGAATTGCACAACACGGGACACTGGTACGATGTCGGTTTCTATGTCGCGCTGCTGGGCGGTTTTGGCGGATTTGCCCTGACCCGCGGAAAACGGGGAAAGAAACAGGACAGTCACCATCATGACAAGTAGGGCAGGATGATCCGCCATGCATGACAAGCAGGGCTGATCCGTCATCATGACAAGTAAGGAATGATGATCCGCCATGCATGTGAGATTTCCTCCTCCGTCAGATACCGACGGTTCGCCGGGCTGGTGGAAGGAAGTGGAATGCAGTCCATGCCGGTGTTTTCCTTTGCCAGGCTCCGATACAGCCTCGTCGCCCTTGTCCCCGTCGTGAACACGGCACGGATCCGCGATGTTTGGAAAACTATCGAAAAATCGTTTGCGACGGGATTCCTGATGCTGTCATCGGCGGAACCTTCGATTTCACAGCTGCGCAGCACGTCCCAAAGCGCGATGCCATGTCCCAGTACCAGCATGCGGCGTTCATCAGCCGTATCCGGGAGGGGTTCGCGCAGGATTTCGCACAATATGGACCAAAAGCGGTTTTGTGGATTCATGTAGTAGAAACCAGCCTCCCGCGACTTGACGGACGGCATCGTGCCTAAGATCAAAATGCGGCTCGCCTTGTCGAAGACTGGTTCCAGCGGATGCAGCACGGTGTTCGCCATCTCTTCCTCCAAAAGCTTGTCAGCCTGTCAGCCTCATGATATGGTACGGGATGACGGCAGTCAATCCCGACCTTTCATCCGGCTCCCGGCGAATGCGCATGATGGAACCGTGGGAGTATCGGTTCCCGGCAATGTAATTGCAGAAGCGGTGGCTCACATCCCAAGGAAATACCGGGATACCGTTCCGCTATGTTCAACAGGAGATTCTAATTGGATAAAATTGCCATAATTTCCGACATCCACGGAAACCTGACCGCCCTTGAACATGTGCTGTCCGATATCGCGGACCGCGGGATCACGCGCATCATGTGTCTGGGCGATCTTATCGGCAAGGGACCCTTGCCGGCAGAATGCATGGACCTGGTTTTGTCAAGTTGTGAAAGCGTGGTGAAAGGCAACTGGGATCACCTGGCCACACAATGGAAAAACCGGGCCTTCATGCAGTGGCATCGGGAAAAACTGGGGCAGGAACGGATTGAAAGATTGTTTGAATTGCCGGTGTATGTTGAATTCCTTATGAGCGGCCGCCTTGTCCGGCTGTGTCACGCTTCCCCGCACGACCTGTTCCACCGGGTGTTCATGCATTCGGAACCCCATGAACGGATGCGCCTGTTTTCCGCCACCCCCACATGGGCCCAGGACGCCGATGTCCTTGGATACGGCGACATCCACGGCGCCTATGTGGAGCATTTCACCGGCGTCAACCGCGGCAAGGTCATTTTCAATGCAGGCAGCGTTGGCAACCCGCTTGAAATCCCGCAGGCTTCCTATGCGGTCCTGGAAGGATCGTACGGTTCCAAGACGGCAATGCCCTTTTCGATCACCTTGACCCGCGTGCCCTATGATATCGAAGAAGCCGTCCGCCTCGCCATGGACAGTGGGATGCCGCATCTCGAGGAGTATATCGACGAACTAAGGACAGGAGTCTACCGAATCAGGGACTTTTCGTGAAATGCATGGAAGAGCCGGCTAGCGGGGTCTACCGAATCAGGGACTTTTCATGAGATGAACCCATGATTTCCGTCATTTTTTGCAACCTGCCTCAGAACGCACGCAAAGAGCCGGACACTGGAGGATATCAGGTGGGAATCGAAATAGAACGCAAATTCCTGGTCCTGTCGGCCGATTACCGAAAGGACGCTACAGTTCAATTTTTCCGTCAGGGATACCTGCTCAACGAACGCGAAAAAGTGGTTCGGGTCCGCACCTGTGGTGGCAAGGCATACCTGACGGTCAAAGGCGTCACGAGCAATGTGACAAGGACCGAATTCGAATACGAAATACCTGAAACGGACGCCAATCACATGCTGGACGTCTTCTGCCGCGGCGCCATCCTTGAAAAGAACCGGCATACCCTTGAGGTGGGCGGTTTTCGCTGGGAAGTGGACGAATTCCTCGGATTGAATGAAGGCCTGGTGGTGGCCGAAATCGAGTTGCGGCATGAATCAGCCGAATTTCCAAAGCCGGACTGGCTGGGAGCCGAGGTGAGTCATGACACCCGATACTACAACAGCAACCTTGCCGTGAATCCTTTTCAGCAATGGCATTGAGTCCTTCTCCGTCATTGGCTGCTTTTTCCTTTCGCGCCGGCAGCAGTGCTGCCGGTCCATTTCCCGACAGTTTCGTAGAATTCGGACATATCCAGCGGTTTGGGCAGGTAATCGTCCATACCCGCCGCCAGGCATTTTTCCCTGTCTCCGGGCTGTGCATAGGCTGTTATGGCAATAATGGGCGTCCTGCCGCCTTTTTCCCTATCAATCCCGCGAATGATTCCGGTAGCCGTCAATCCGTCAAGCACAGGCATTTGCACGTCCATCAGGATTGCATCGAACCTGCTTTTCTTGTACGCTTCCACTGCCGCCTCACCGTCTTCGACGACCGTGACCGCCCAACCCTTTCGTTTTGCAAACTGCCTGACAATCATGCTGCCTGCCATGTCATCTTCTGCCAGGAGAAGGCTCAAAACCTCATTCCGACCAAAAGGTGCCCCTTCGCCAGCTGAAGAAGCCGTCAAATCACCCGCCGGATCCTTCTCCAGCATGCAGGAGAATCTGAAGCGGCTTCCTTCGCCCTCCCTGCTCTCCACCCGGATGTTCCCGCCCATCATTTCCACCAGGTCCTTGGAGATGGCAAGTCCCAGTCCGGTGCCCCCGAATCTGCGGGTATGGGAATTGTCAACCTGGCTGAAATAACGAAAGAGAACGCCCATCTTGTCTTCGGGAATGCCAACACCCGTATCAGTGACGACAAATTCAAGTCTGACACCCGGATTGCCATCTGCCTCTGAAGAACTGACGGAAACGGTAATCCGGCCCTCATACGTGAATTTGACCGCGTTGCCGATCAGGTTGGACAAGATCTGCCTCAGCCTGAAGGGGTCTCCCACAAGCCGGTCAGGTACGCCTTCCTCAACGAAGGCTTCCAGCTGCACCCCCGGGCCTTGGCGGAAAGGCTGAACAAGACGATGACATCCTGAATGAGCCTCCCCAGCAGAAACGGGGACTTCACGAGCTCCATTTTACCGGACTCGATCCTCGCGTAGTCAAGTATCCCGTTGATGACCACCATCAGCGCATGCGAGGAGGCCATGGACAGGCGGATGAATTCAGTTTGCTCTTCATCCAGCCGCGTCATCGCCAGCAGCTGAAGCATCCCCATGACGCCGTTCATGGGCGTTCTCAGTTCATGGCTCATGTTGGACAGGAACTGGCTCTTGTAAGCGTTTGCCGCTTCGGCGTCCTTGATGGCCCTGATTGAATCCAACTCGGCTTTCCTTCGCTCAATATTTTCCGCCTTCAGGACTTCCAAAACCTGAACCAGTTCCGCCTGGCTCCGTTTCAGGTCAAAATTTGCCGTCATCAGCTCCTGTTCCGCCTTGCGGCGCATCAACAGTTCCGCCTCGATTTTCATCGTCCGTTCAGCCACCAGGCTCTCCAAGCTTTCCTTTTCATACAGCTGCCGCATGTTGGCGGACTTTATTTTTGCCATCGAGAGAATCTGTGCTATCAATTCGGTCTCGTCGAACGGCTTCGAAATGAATCCCTCCGCGCCGGATTCCAGTGCCTTCATCCGGATTTGCCGGTTCGACATGAGTGAAGTCAGAAAAAGAACGGGAATATGCTGCAGCCGTTCGTCCTGCTTCATGCTGCGGCATACTTCGTACCCGTCCATTCCCGGCATGACGATATCCAGCAAAACCACATCCGGGTCTTCCGCGCGAGCCAGTTCGATTCCTTTTTCACCCGTCAGTGCCGTAATGACTTCGGTACCCCGAAGCGCATCGGAAACAACCGCTTTCAGCGCTGTCAGATTATCCGCGTTGTCGTCCACGGCCAATACCCTAATCTGCCTGTATTCCATGAAGAATCCCTTTCATGGCCTTGTTGAGCAATGCCTCGTCCAGCGGTTTTGATACGTATCCGTCGAATCCGTATGATAGAATGTCTTCCCGGTCGCCCTTCATGGCCCTGGCTGTCAGCGCGATGATTGGTATACGCCGCAGCTCCTTGTCATTCCTGATTTCAGAGAACACCTGGAATCCGTCTTTGACGGGAAGGGAAATGTCCAGCAGGATCATGGCGGGATTGTGTGTTTTTGCCACATCGATGCCGGTCTGCCCGTCCGCGGCCCCAATGATTTCACAGGTTTCCCACAGCATGGCCTTCAACGTCACAAGATTGTCGGGATTGTCTTCAACAACGAGTATGAGCGGTTTTCCTGCATGGGGGCCGTGGGATTGCACCAGACCCTTCACGCCGGCAGCCCTATCCGCCGGGAGCCGGTTTATTCCTTCCGTATCAGGAAGATAGGCATTGAGCGGCAACCGGAGCATGAATGTCGACCCTTTTCCCGGGCTGCTTATTACGGTGATATCACCACGCAGCAGCCTGGCATATTTTCTTGCAATGGCCAACCCAAGTCCCGAACCCCCATTTTTTCTCGAGGCGGAATCATCCACCTGCATGAATTCATCGAAGATGAACCGAATTTGTCCGGGATCAACTCCGATTCCGGTATCGTAGACAGAGATCTGCATGCATTCATGCATCAGCATTGCGTAAATCTCCACACTGCCGGCATCGGTGAACTTTATCGCATTGCCTATGAGGTTCTGCAAGATGCGTTGGCACTTGGACAAATCACTGGCTATGTCCGGCAGGGTGTCCGACACGAGATTTTTCAATGAAATCCCTTTTTCACGGGCTTGAGGGCCAATCATATCCAAGAGGTCATCCACCAGTTCCCGCATGCTGAACCGCGTTACGAAAAGTTCCTCCTTGGCGGCCTCGATGCGTGAAATATCCAGAATGTCATTGACAAGGGAAAGCAGGACCCTGCCGTTTCGCTCAATCACTTCCAGATAACTGTGTTCCTCATGGGGAATGACGTCGCGCAGCCTCCTGTTCAGGACGGACGCGAGGGCGATGACCGAATTGAGCGGCGTTCGCAGCTCATGGCTCATAGTCGAAAGAAACGTGCTTTTCAGTTTTCCGGATTCATCAAGCATCTGCTTCTGCACTTCCAGCTCGATGTTCTGCTCCTTGAGCTCAGCAGCCTGCAGTGCCAATTCCCTTGCCTGCGCGTCCAGCTCGATGTTGGTGTCCTTAAGCCTTTCGGAAAACTCGTTGATTTTCCTGTACATCAAGGCGCTGTTCATCCTCGCGTTCAGGATTTCCCATATGCCTCTCATCAGGCTGCCAGCGGAACCGGGGTACCTGCGGATGCTCGAAAGGGAAACCATGGCAATGATCTCGTCGCCATGGCGAACAGGTATGGTCCAGACTTCCCTGGGTTTGGGCTCCCCGCTCAAATCTGAATAAGAGAGGAGGGTTTCGGCCGGGATGTCGGCAAGGTGCTGAATCTGCTTTGTCTCAAGGGCAAGGCCAAACTCGACCTCCCGGCTCCCGGCGGAAAAAGTGGTCCTGGCATTCGCCTGCAGCCCGATGGATTCAAAAAGCACAAATTCGGATTTTTTCCCGTTCAGCAGATAGACCGCACCGGTCTGGGACCCGGTGCGGCTGACAAGCGCTGTCAGCATTTCCCTGCAGAATCCATGCATGTCATCCTGAAGCATCATGGCCGCAGACAGGGCCACGACGTTGTCCCTGTTTTGCATTTCGGCCTGAATCGTCTCAAGCATGTTGTTGAACGCACTCGAGAGCCTTCCGAAATCATTCGCGGATTCATAACGGCTGCGCACCCCAAACTCGCCCTGCTGAAATCCATTGACGGCGGCAGTCATCTCAGCCAATGGCGTCAATATTGTTTTACGCAGCATGAGTATGATTCCCGAGGATATCAAAAGGATGATGCCGAAGGCGATTCCAAACCGCATGACAATGATGTTTTTCTGCTGTTCCGTCATCACATAGAAATCAGTTGCTTTTTTCAACGCAACCCGGTCGATGATGTCCAGTGCGTTCAACACCTTTTGAGCCTGGGCCTCTCCGGGCCCATCAAACGTGACTGATTGCAACGCCTCGGAGAGCAGGCCTGTCTGCAGCAGCCGGATGGTCTCGTCTCGGATGAGTTTCCATGTCAGGATGGCATCGAAGGCACTGTCGACATCGCTTTTTGACCCCTCGTACGAACCATTCAGGACATCAATCATATGGAAGATGTCTGATTCAAGTCTGTTCACTGATCTGATGCGCAAAAGGATTTCCTGATCGTTCTGTTCAAGTACCATTTCTTTCATTTCCAAGCGGATGAACAGGATATTGTCCCGGATTTCGCCGACCGCCTTCTGAACTGTAAATGAATGATCATAAAGCACTTTTGTATTCGCCCACAGGTTCAACGCACTATTCTGCGCGATGAAACCCAACAGTATCACAAAAAGCAGGATGCCGCCCATTCCTGCACTCAATTGCCTTGAAATTCCAATATCTTTCAGTTTCAATGAATGCTCTCACTTTCTTTGAAAGATGTCTGGCGGCGGGACTGGCAGATTGCATACGGAGATATTGATGAGGTCCTTCAGGTGCACGCATGACATTTATACCACCCGTCCGGACAAAGTAACGCTGGGGCAGCATCAGTTTTGCACTTTGAACCGCTGCCCGGCAACGGTGGCTCGGTAACGGCGGTTGCCCGACCCATGACCTACACAGTCTCTTCCCAGTACATCAGCTTCAGCAGCATGATGACAAGCTTGACCTGTTCGTC
>CAZFWQ010000113.1:0-10427 GCA_964522755.1 uncultured Oscillospiraceae bacterium
AGCTGCATGACCTGCACGTTTTCGTGCGATTTGCGCTTCGGCTTCCTGGCATCTTCCCGGTAGATGGCAGCCGCGCGTTTCCTGATTATCTCAACGTCACCGTGGTGATAGGGCTGACCCCCACCGCCGACACAGCCGCCCGGGCAAGCCATGATTTCTATGGCATGGTAGTTCACCTCGCCGTGACGGATGGCCTCCAGCAGTTTGCGGGCATTTCCAAGCCCGTGGGCCACGCCGATTTTCACGTCCAGATCGCCCACCCGGATCGTAGCTTCCCGAATCCCCTCGAATCCGCGCAAAGCAT
Source organism: uncultured Oscillospiraceae bacterium (assembly GCA_964522755.1). GTDB lineage: Bacteria > Bacillota > Clostridia > DSM-8532 > DSM-8532 > JAEWSN01. The sequence goes on from CAZFWQ010000113.1 coordinate 305, forward strand.
GAAAGTCGACCTGCTCGAGCGTTTCGCCCGTCAGCCACTCGTATGCCGTGCGGAGTGCCGCCTCTATGACGCCGCCGGTGGCGCCGAAAATCACGGAAGCCCCGGTCGATTCACCCAAAGGCAGGTCAAATTCCCCGTCCTCCAGATCAATGAAGTTGATGCCGGATTCGCGGATCATCATGCCCAATTCGCGGGTCGTGATGACATAATCGACATTCGAGACGCCTTCCCCCGTTAGTTCCGGACGGGCTGACTCATACTTTTTTGCAAGGCAGGGCATCACGGATACCACGACCATATTGGCGGGGTCTATGTTGAATTTTTGCGAATAATAGGTCTTTGCGACAGCACCGAACATTTCATGCGGAGATTTGCATGTGGATGGGATGTCCAGCAGGTCCTGGAACTGATGCTCGAAAAACTTCACCCAGGCAGGGCAGCAGCTTGTGAGGATGGGAAGGCGTCCACCGTGCTGCAGGCGGTGCACAAACTCTGATGCTTCCTCGATGATGGTGAGGTCGGCGCCGAAATCAGTGTCGAACACGCGGTCAAATCCCATCATCCGCAAAGCGGAAACCATCTTGCCGGTGACGATGGTGCCGGGCTCCATTCCGAATTCTTCGCCGAGTGCAACGCGGACGGCCGGCGCAGTCTGCACCACGACATATTTCTCCGTGTTGTTGATGGCGTCCCACACTTCCCGGATGTTGCTGATTTCGGTCAGCGCGGCAGTTGGGCACACGGCGACGCACTGGCCGCAGAAGGTGCACATGGTTTCGCTCATCGGAAGCCCGAATGCGGGAGAAACAACGGTTTCGAAGCCGCGGTCGACGGCTGAGAGGATGCCGCAAGTCTGCACCTCGTTGCACATGGTTTCGCAGCGGCGGCACAGGATGCACTTGTCAAGGTTGCGGTGGATTGACTTGCTGGAAAAGTCTTCGGCATAGGTGGACATGGCTCCTTTGTACTTGAGTTTGCCGCGTACGCCGAGGTCGGCAGCGAGCTTCTGCAAATCGCAGGTCTGGTTTTTCTCGCATATCAGGCAATCGGCCGGATGGTCGGAAAGGAGCAGTTCCACCGAAGTGCGCCTGGCCTTGACCGCCCTGGGCGTGTTTGTGCGGATGACCATGCCGTCGGCCACCTTTGTGGCGCACGATGGTGCCAGGTTTCGCCGGCCATCCACCTCCACCATGCAGACGCGGCAGGACGCGACATGGTTGACCGCCTTCAATTCTCCCAGATCCATGTGGCAGAGGGTTGGGATATTCACCCGCGCCTCCCGTGCCGCCTCGAGGATCGTATAGTGATCCGGAACGGTGTATTCCGAATTGTTGATTCGTATCGTCACCAGTCTCATGGGTCCCCTCCTACTTCTTGATGATGGCGCTGAACTTGCAGGCCTTCATGCAGGCACCGCACTTGATGCACCGGGTCTGGTCGATTTCATGCACCTTCTTGACTTCGCCTGAAATGCAAGAGGCCGGGCAGACGCGCTTGCAGGCCGTGCAGCCGATGCATTTGCCGGGCACGACATAGAAGGAGAGCAGCGCGGTGCAGACGCCGGCAGGACATTTCTTATCCACTACATGCGCCAGGTACTCGTCCCAGAAATACTTCATCGTAGACAGCACGGGGTTTGGGGACGTCTGGCCCAACCCGCACAAGGCCGTATCCTTGATGATGGCGCCGAGTTCCTTCAGGTTGTCGAGGTCCGCCATGGTCCCCTTGCCTTCCGTGATGCGCGTCAGCGCCTCATGCAGGCGCTTGTTGCCGACCCGGCACGGGGTGCATTTCCCGCAGGACTCGTCGCAGGTGAACTCCAGGTAGAATTTCGCGACATTGACCATGCAGTCGTCCTCATCCAGGACTATCATGCCGCCGGAACCCATCATGGACCCGATGCGCGTCAGGTTCTCGTAGTCCATGGGGGTATCCAGGGCGGACTCGGGGATGCATCCGCCGGAAGGCCCGCCCGTCTGCACGGACTTGAATTTTTTTCCATCCCTGATGCCGCCGCCGATGTCGTAGATGATCTCGCGCAGCCTGATGCCCATGGGCACTTCCACCAGGCCGACGTTGTTGACCTTGCCGGCCAGCGCGAAGACCTTGGTCCCCTTGCTTTTTTCAGACCCGATGGATGCGAACCATTCCGCCCCCCTGAGGATGATGGGTGGGATATTCGCAAAGGTCTCCACATTGTTGACGCAGGTCGGCTTGCCCCAGAGGCCGCTTTCAGCCGGAAACGGGGGTTTGTTGACGGGTTCTCCGCGTTCCCCTTCTATGGAATGGATGAGTGCCGTTTCCTCGCCGCAGACAAATGCGCCGGCGCCGAATTTAATCGCGATGTCAAAGGAAAATCCCGTGCCGAGGATATCCGTGCCCAGCAGACCCATCCCCTGCGCCTGGGCAATGGCGATTTCCAGCCGGTGAACGGCAAGAGGGTACTCGGCGCGGATGTAGATATAGCCGTACCTTGCCCCGGTCGCATAACCGGCGATGGCCATCGATTCCAGCACGCTGTGCGGATCTCCCTCCAGGATGGAGCGATCCATGAACGCGCCGGGGTCCCCTTCATCCGCGTTGCAGATGATGTACTTCACATCGGCCTTGTTCCGCGCGGTCGCTTCCCATTTCAGGCCCGTGGGGAATCCTCCGCCGCCCCGTCCGCGCAGGCCGCTCTTCTTCACGAGGATGACGAGGGATTCCGGCGTCATTTCCGTCAACACTTTTCCCAGCGCCTGATACCCGTCGACGGAAATGTATTCCTCAATGTCTTCCGGATTGATGAATCCGCAGTTGCGCAGGGCGATGCGCAGCTGTTTCTTGTAGAACGGCATATCCCCTTGAGTGGAAACCTTGCCTTGCCGTGCCGGTTCTTCATATAAAAGCCGGGAAACCGGTCGCCCCTTCAGAACATGCTCGCTGACGATTTCCTCTGCATCGGCGGGTTTCACTTCAACATAAAAGACATTGTCCGGCAGAATCTTGACGATGGGTCCCTTCTCACAGAAGCCGAAGCATCCGGTGGTCACCACCTGGACCTCGCGCCCCATGCCGGACATCAGCACGTGCGCCTGAAGATTCTCTGCCAGCAGCCTGCTTTCCGAGGCCAGGCATCCGGTGCCGCCGCAGACCAGTATATGCATCCTGTATGAACTCATTGTCTTCCCTCCCTGTGATGGGTCGGCAGTATCGGATGAATTCCGCGTATCAGATGGATTCCGCATATCGGATGAATTCCGCGTATCGGATGGGTTCCGCGAATCGGATGGGTTCGGCATATCGGAAGGGTTCGGCGAATCGGATGGATTCCACGTATCACACGGTTTCGAATGGGCGCCCGATAATCAGGTTCTGTACAAGCTCATCGCTGCGGACATGCCTCCTGATGATTTCCCTCCCGCTTTCCGGCGTGACATTGCCGTACAGGATCGGTTCCTTTCCGGGAACACGCACTTCCACGGTGGGTTCGGAGTGGCAGGCGCCCATGCACCCGGACTGGACAAAGGTGACATGGGTCAAATCCAGCAGCCTTGCCTCGTCCGCCATGGCGGAAAAGACAGGCCTCGCTCCCGCGGCGATGCCGCATGTCGCCATGCCGACGATGACGCGGGTGTTGGACTTGATTTCACCGGACGAGCGCACGTTGATTTCCGTCTTGAGCTTGTCCCGAAGGGCTTTCAGTTCATCCAGCGACTTGATGTCCATGCGTCATACCTCCGCGTATTCCTTGACAATGCTTGTGACCTCGCCGGTTTTTACCCGCCCGTACACTTTGCCGTCAACCATGACGACAGGCGCCAGCCCGCAGGCACCCACACAGCGGAGCGCATCGATTGTGAACCGGCCGTCCGGCGTGGTCTGGCCGGACTTGATTCCGAGGTGGCTTTCCAGTTCCTTCAGGATTCCCTCGGCGCCGCGGACAAAGCAGGCCGTTCCCGTGCAGACATTGATGATGTGGTCTCCGCGCGGTTCCTCGGCGAAGTAGGAATAGAATGAAACAACCCCGTAGACTTTCGCGGCCGGCAGATCCAGTTTCCTGGCCACATGGAGCTGCACCTCCTGCGGGAGGTAGCCGAATATCGCCTGTGCCTTGTGCAGCACGGAGATCAGCATGCCATGCTTTTCCGGCAGTGCGTCTACATAACTGTCAAGTTCCTTGAACTTCCCCTCTGTCAAAGCATTCTCGCACATTCGTCACATCTGCCTTTCTTCGTGGATTGGCGGCCATCCGGCCGCCTATTTGTTCGTGGCCCCGCCAAGTGTTTTCAGAACAGCCTTCATGCCGGCTGTCGCAACCTGCGTGCCATCCGGAAGAAACCACAGCACGTCGACGCCGGCCGTCGCCGCCGCAATTCTTCCTTCTTCAAGCGGCAGCAGGAACAGCGTGGTGGAATAAAAGTCCGCCAGACCCGAATCCGGCGTGAGAACCGAGACCGACCGGAAATAGTTGGCAGGCATCAGGGTGACCGGATCAATCAGGTGGTGATATGCCTTCCCGTCCACAACGTACGTACGCTGGTAATCACCGCTCGTGACAACCGATTCGTCGTTCACATAAGCGATGTCCAAGGGGGGGTCGTCGGGATTGAGGGCGTTTCCGTCCGGATTCTGGATGCCGATGCCCCATTTGGCGCGAATCCCGTCTTTGGGGGCTCCGACTGCGATGATGTTGCCTCCCCCGCTGATGACGAACGAAACATATCCGGCCGCCTTGAGCTCATCAGCCACGATTTGGCAGGCAAACCCCTTTGCGACGGCTCCGACATCCAGCGACATGCCGATTTTTTCCAGAAAAACGGTGCCGGCCGACTCATCCACGATGACATCCTGCAGATTGCACAGCAAAGATGCCTTTTTCAGCTCCGCCATATCCGGCAGTGCCGCCTGGTCGGGAAAATCAAGCCCCTTTGTCCGGGCGACGTGCCACAGTTCGAGGACGGGGCCCAAGGCGATATTGCATGCGCCGGGCGATTTGTCATGCCACTTTATCGAGAACTTCACCAGATCGGTGATCTCCTTGTCGACTTTCACCGCGGCGATGCCAGCCTGGCTGTTGATCGTCATGATGTTGTTGATGCCTTCATAAGCGTGATAGCGGTCGTATTGCCGGTTCAGCGCTTCAAAACGCGCCTGTCCCCTTTTGGCCATGACCTCGAAGGCAGCCTTGTCCTCCGCATATCCCATGAATTGGATGAGGGTGTCGAAGGACCCGAGGAATTCATACGAGTATTTGGTCATCGCCGGATTTGCGCTGCCGCAGCCCGCCAATAGGGCTGAAATCAGCAGGATCGGCACAACGAGCAGGATCGGCACAATGTGCCGGAGCGGCATAATGAACCGGATCGGCACATTGTGCCGGATCGGCACATTGAGCCAGGATATGCCGGCACGATTCCGCCCCGTCCGCCGCATGCCGTGTCTTTTCCACATGATGTCAACCTTTCCGGTCTTCCTGCAGGGATTTGCAACTTCGTCGCAACCTGAACCAATCAATGAGATTACCCCGCGTTTTTAACACGGGCATGCGTTGCCAGCAGTCAGCTTGCATCGGAAAAACCACAAGTGGCTTTCTTGTGTTGTTCCGAAAAACCACAAGTGACTTTCTTGTGTTGTTCCGAAAAGCCACTTGTGTGTTTTGTGCATGCATTCATCATATCACTGTCCCATGGAAATGCAAAACCTGCCGCGGCAATCCGCGGCAGGTTTTGCAAAGGAAGAACAACTCTTATTTGGCGTTTGCAATGGCCTTCACAACAACCTTTTGATAATCTCCCACGGAAATGGTGACTTTGGAAGTCAGGTCGGACTCGTCCGGCACGACGGGCTTGCCTTCGACTTCCTTGACTTTCATAGTGGTGATCTGATCGGCTGTCTTGCCGACCATCCATTTTTCCAGGTCTGTGATTTGTTCATGCCAATCTTTCCCGATGGGGGAAGCCTTCTTCATGCCATAAGCACTTCCAAGTTCTTTCTTGGTAGGAACTGCCACCGTCTTGTCGGTGACGATCTTTCCATCCTTGTCAAATTCCACCTTGGACTGGATGGAATCAATGATGACCGAAAGTACTTTCCCACTTCCATCAACGGATACGGTCGCCGTGATGGTGTCAACCTGGGCAAGGCCGTTTGCGTCGGCTGCCAGGTCTTTTGACTTGGAGATCGCGGTGAGCGTGGCAAGACCGGTTTTCACCGAGGTCGTGCCGCAGCCCGCAACTGTCAGCAGGAGCACGAATACCAGAACCAGAGCCAGAATCCTTTTCATTTTCATCTTTCCTTCTCCTTTTCAAATTGTGGTTTGTATCTGCAAGGATTCACTTCCGGATGTCAGCCATTCCGTCAGTTCCTCCAACGCATTCCTAGTGGTCTGCCTCGGCAGCTCCGAGAGCAGCTTCCGGCATTTTTCAGTATACTTGCCCAGCATGAGGTCCGCATCCTGTGTTCCCCCGATTTGCCTGACGGCGTCCAGAAACGACGTCATGTCGCCCCGGCCGGCGAAACAGTCCCGCAGGCGCGGTTCCAGTTCGGTGCTGCGACGCAGGGCGAACAGCACGGGAAGCGTGGCGATGCCGTCTTTCAGATCCCGTTCCACCGGCTTGCCCGCCAGCGATTCGTCCATCCCCATGTCCAGCAGGTCATCCCGGATTTGGAAAGCCATGCCGAACCGGAACCCGAACCTTGCCATCCGCTTCGCATCCGCATCCGCGAGATGTCCCGCTTTCCCGCCGATGGCGCAGGCCGCCGAGAAAAGCAGTCCGGTCTTTCGCGCGATGCGCCTCAGGTACTGGGGAATGGAGGCGATTTCATAGCGGCCGAGGTATTGGGCCATCTCCCCCTCGCACATCGCGAGGACGGCTTTCGCCACCCATTCGGTCCGTTCAGGCTCCAAGCCGGACTCCGCCATCAGCAGCAGGCTTTTGGCGAACAGGTAGTCTCCCGTGTATACGGCCATGTTCACCCCGTGCCTGTCGGAAACGGTCGGTTCCCCCCTGCGCAGGACGGCCCCATCCACGATGTCATCATGGGCAAGGGTAGCCGCGTGAAGGGTTTCCACCGCCAGTGCCGCCGGAAAGACCCGGGTGCGGTCGTAGTCTCCGCTTTTCGCAGCCAGAATGGTCATGGCGGGCCGAAGCCGCTTGCCGCCCGATAGCAGCAGGCGGGCCGAGATTTCCTTGAAGGCCACCCCTTTTGCCGCAAACCGCTCTGATGCAAATGCCTCGAAAGCAGTCATCTCCTCACGGACCCACGGCTGATTTTCCCACATCGACGGTATTCCTCCAGTTTTCGGCTGTCACAAATGCCGGTGCGGCATCTCATGAACCATATGACAAAGCCCAGTTCACCGTTCAGAGACCGAGGCCCCTGTTAGCCGGTTCAGAGGCCCTGTTTCCGGCGCAGTCTCCAAGATCTCAATTCCCCGCTCAGCGGTCAAGGCCGTGTTTGAAAATGAGCCTAAGCCTGCGGTTCTTCCAGAATGAATCCCAGACATTCGTCACCCATGGAATCAGCCAGTAATCCAGTCCGAACGCGCGGCCCGCGCCGCCCATGGTGACGATGGAAGCGAACACCATCCACCAGGATTTTTCGTAAAGCCCGTTGGAGGTAAGGAACATCATCATCAGGCCCAGCGACAGGATGGAGGCGAGGAAGGTAAATGCCCCGCCCAGGAACATCAGGCCAAGGAGGATTTCAAGAACGACCACCATCACCTGGAAAAACATGGCGAGCCCATCGCTTCCCAGCACGACGTTCTGTATGAACCACGGCATCAGGTTGAAATCCCCGAAATGGAATATATCGACCTTGGCGAACAATTGGTCGGATATGGCGTTTCCGTCAACCAGGCGCGTATGGATGCCCAGCAGGAAATTGACGACGCCAGTCTTGATGTTCACTACCTCGTCGGTACGCAGGACGAACAATCCGGCTCCGGTGGCCCCACTCGACGCATCTGTGGCATAACCCATGAACGAAGCAAGTTTCGGCGATGTCAGCCAGCCTTGGAGCACTTTCGCAATTCCCTCATAGAGCCACATACCGCCGAGGAAAAGCCGGAGGGGGAACTGCCACCATGCCTGCGTGCGCGTGGACCAGTGGTTCTCAAAAAGAGTTCGCTTCTGCTTCAACCCTGTCAGCTCGTGCCTCAGGTAGTTGTACATGCCGCGGAAACCGGTGATTTCCCACAGGTAATGCATGTTGACCACATACTTCATGAGGATGGAAAGCCATACGGGCAAAGATTTTCCCATGATGTCGGATACCGCGAACCAGCGTCCTATGCAGACCATGATGCCGTGCATCTTGACCGTGATGGCAGTCTGGGGTTTTTCAGACAAGGCGGCCAGGATGTTCTTCGCGACGCCTTTGCCGGTCTGCACGGCATTTTCAACCATGGCCGGATAGGGTTTTCCAGCCGCGTCGGCGAGGCCGCCGGCATCACCTACCGCATAAACGCCCAATGTGGCCGTTTCGCCGTTGGCATCCACCTTGATGCGCTTCTGTCCCCCGACCGTTTCAATCTCAAGGCCATCGATGATTGGATTGGACCGGACGCCTGCCGCCCAGATGAACGTGGCAGTCTGTATGAACCCGTTCCCCGTCACCACGCCGTCCGCGGTCGCTTCCTGGATGGGCGTGTTCAGGAGCACTTCGACGCCAAGTTTTTTTTCAAGATAATTATGGGATTTTTCTATGTTCCTTTTCGACAGGTTGCTCATGATTGTCGGCAGCATGTCCACAATTACAAGCCGGACATCCCCCGGAACGATATTGTGCTGTTTGCACAACTGGCGCTTCCAAAGAGCCAGCTCGCCCATCATCTCCACGCCCGTGAAGCCTGCGCCGCCGACGACGAAAGTCAGAAGCCGCTTGCGCATGACAGGATCGGTTTCCTGCGACCCCAGGAGGAAGCACCGTTCGATGTGGGCGCGCAGGGCCACCGCATCGTCAAAGGACCAAAGGGTTCGCGCATGTTCGCGAAGGCCCGGGATCCCGAAATAATTCGGCGCGCCGCCAATCGCCAGGACAAGCACGTCATATGCGATGGTTCCCTGGTCATGAACCAGTTTCTTCCCTTTGAAATCGAATGAACGGATGTCGGCCGTGATTGTCTTGACCGAAGTATAGCGGAAGATCTCGTTCAGGGGGATCCGCACTGCCTCTTCTGAAACCCGGTTCCCCGCCGCCTCGTGCAGCTCTGTCAGAAGCGTGTGATACGGGTTCCTGTCCGCGAGGATGATTTCCACGTCGGCGTTGCCCTTGTGCCGATTGAGGGACAGGGCAGTTTCCACGCCTGCATAACCCGCTCCCACGATGACGATGCGCTTTGCCATGATGCCTCCTTGTGATTCACAGTCAATCCGGTGATCGACGTGACCGTTCCGCATTGATTCCATTCATTATATCCGACCTGACCGGACCCTGCATGCCAATCATGCATGCCTTTTGGCCACACACCGCGCTTCCGCTTCCGTCGGAAGGAACAGGCTGTCCGTCAGTCCCGGCCTGCCTTGCCGATCTCTTTGCGCCCGACCAGGCCGGTGCGTTCCATCGCCGGGAAAAACGACCCCGCCACAAGGGCGGTCAGCGTGCCCATCAGCAGCGCCGCTCCCAGCAGCACCGGCAAATAGCTGAACACGGCCAGGCTCTTCATGGTTAGGGCCGCCATGCCCAACTGACCCAGGTTGTGGCCGACCGCGCCGGCCACGCTGATGCCGATGACGGAAAACCAGCGGGGATACCCGGTTCTTGCCAGCATCATTGCCGGAAGCGCCAGCAAAGCGCCTCCGAGGGAAAACAGCAGGGACGACATGCCGCCGAACATCAGGGCTGTCAGCAGGCACCGAAGGATGCTCACTGCGGCTGCGTCCGTCCATGACGCGTAAAACAGGAGAAACAGCGTGACGATATTGGCCAGTCCCAGTTTCACACCCGGAATCGGAATAAGGGCAGTGAGGGGAACCCATCTCTCCACAACGGAAAGCACCATCGCCATGGCGATGAACAAACCGTTGAGTGCCAGACGCCTCGCCATTCCATGACCAACCGGGACTGCGTCCCGGTTTCCTTTATCGCAGCCTGAAATTCCATGACCAACCGGGACTGCGTCCCGGTTTCCCGTATC
>CAZFWQ010000114.1:0-8240 GCA_964522755.1 uncultured Oscillospiraceae bacterium
ATCTCAAGGGCTGCACGCTGGAATTGGCGCAACGGAACACCCAGGCCAGCGTCCCGTTTGTCCTGTCAAGCAAGGGATATGGTTTCCTGTGGAACAATCCCGGTATCGGTCAAGCCTCGTTCTGTAAAAACGTAACGGAATGGAGGCTGCAATCTACCCGGCAAATGGACTACTGGATTACTGCGGGAGACAACCCGGCGGAGGTCGAGGAAGCCTTTGCCGACGCTGTCGGAAAAGTCCCGATGATGCCCGACTTCGCGATGGGATTCTGGCAGTGCAAGCTGCGCTACAGGACACAGGACGAGGTGATGGAGGTTGCCCGGGAGTACAAGCGCCGCAGCCTGCCCATTTCCGTGATCGTCATTGATTATTTCCACTGGCCCAACCAGGGAACATGGATGTTTGACGAAGAATACTGGCCCGATCCCGCGAAGATGGTCGACGAGTTAAGGGAAATGGGCATCGAGGTAATGGTTTCCGTATGGCCCACTGTAGATTCCAGAACGGAGAATTTCAAGGAGATGAGGGATCGGGGGCTGCTGATCTCTTCTGACAGGGGCCCGCAAGTTCAGATGACGGCATTCGGAGATCAATCCTTCATTGACACCACAAATCCGAAAACGAGGGAATACGTCTGGGACAAGATAAAAAAGAATTATTACGATAAGGGCATCCGGGTCTTTTGGCTTGATGAAGCCGAACCGGAATACGACGCGTATACGTTTGACAATTATCGATATCACATCGGACCGGATGTTCAGATTGGGAATGTTTATCCCCTCATGTATGCGAAAATGCTTTATGACGGCATGCGCGCGGAGGGGCAGGAAAACATCATCAACCTCATCCGATGCGCCTGGGCGGGAAGCCAGAAATACGGCGCGCTTGTTTGGTCCGGGGATATTCATTCCAGCTTCAGGTCGATGCGCTACCAACTGGCTGCCGGCCTGAACATGGCTATCGCCGGGATCTCCTGGTGGACCACGGATATTGGTGGATTCTATGCGGGAAACATTCATAACGAGGACTTCAGGGAATGCTTGATACGTTGGTTCCAATTCGGCGTATTCTGCCCGGTATTCCGGTTGCATGGGGATAGGCAGCCGACTCAGGCTCCCTTGTCGGACAAACTGGGCGGAGGGATGTGCAAAAGCGGTGCGCCGAACGAGGTGTGGAGCTATGGGGAGAAAGTATACGACATCCTGGTCCGGTACCTGTTCATGCGTGAGCGACTGAAGCCCTACATCCGGAATCTCATGGAAGCGGCGCACGAGAAGGGCACGCCGCCCATGCGACCGCTGTTCTACGATTTCCCGGAAGATCCTCGGGCATGGGAAGTTGAGGACCAGTACATGTTCGGCAAGGATATCCTGGTTGCGCCGGTAATGGAACAGGGGAAACGGGAGCGAACCGTATACCTGCCATTGGGGGCTCAATGGAAAAATGCCTGGAATGATGATGTCTTTGATGGCGGAACATACACGGATTGTCCGGCCCCGCTAGACATCATACCGGTTTTCCTGAAAAACAGCGCGGATCTGCCCATCTGCAAAGAGGGCTAAGCTCGTGTGTTCACAGTGCCTGTTCACAGTGCCTGACCCCATTGTGTTCACAGTGCCTGTTTACAGTGCCTGACCCCATTGTGTTCACAGTGCCTGACCCCATTGTGACCAGACGCGTCCGCTCATCGAAGGAGACGACGTCCATGTGTTCACAGTGCCTGACCCCAATGTACTCGCACAACCGAATCAAGAAACGTTCTGCCGGATGGACGCAATCCTCACAAGACAAACTCCATCCCGTCGAATGAAACATCGAATCCGCTTTCCGAGGCAAGCGGCACCAAGTCGTCATAAATGACCCGTCCGTTGTGCGAGAAGTGGTGCAGGATGAATCGTGTTTTCTCATCCGCGCAGCCCATCGCAAGAAGACGGGCCTTCACCTCCATGCAGGTTTTCAGATCCATGTGGTTGTACCGGCATGGCTGCAGGATGCAGGTGCAATCCAGGGAAACGAAATCAAGGTGCGGTTTGTGCACTGCCAGCCAAGCCCATGATTCGTCCGGGAACCAGCCGGTGTCGTTGGCATACAGGATGGCGTGCGTGAGATCCGCAATCAGATAGATAACCGGTTCGCAGTGCGGTGCATGGTCCGCCTTCAAAGGAGTGACCTGATACCCTGCAATTTCAACGGTCTGATAAGGTGAGAGCTCTTGAAAATGAAGTCGGTCTTCCTTTTCCCTGGCTTCCATATCCAATCGGTCGCGCAGTTTTTCGCCGGCCGGCTTCGGTCCATACACAGTCAGCGAGGTTTCCTCAGGCAAATAAGCAAAACCAACCTGGCGCATATCGAAGTCTTCCGGATGGTAATGATCGGTATGATCGTGCGTGATGAGGCAATGGTTCACGCGGGTGAGGTCAAGCCCGTGATAAAGCACATGCAGATAGGTGTCTGCTGGAAAATCTATCAACAGGCGATCGTCGATGATGGTCTGGGAGCGGGTGCGGATATTGCGCCCGGCAGAGGCCTTGGCGCGTTTGCATGCGTCGCAGGAACAAAACATGGCCGGCCAGCCTTCCGCCGCCGCGGTGCCGAGATATTTGAACTTCATGAAAAACCTCCATGCCTTCTTGAATATGGGAAATCCAAAAACATCCATCCCGTTCAATCAGGGCTATAAACAGTATAACGGTTCCCTATGCAGTGTTCAAACTGATAAGGAATCAAAATCTTTCGTATGAAATGTTTCGCAACAATGTTTTGCTGAAGCACTGGCTGCCTCACTGACAAAAGGGGCTCCGGATATCTAACTGCCCATTCAGCTGCCCTGGCTCAACTTGATTACAGACAGCTACCCAGCCTTGGACCTTATCCAGAAAAAGGGCGAGTCGGAAATCTTTCGGAACATGAATTATGACGATGATTTGGGCTTGTTCTTTCCTCTGGCAATCCATTCTGCAGAAAAAATCAAGGTTGGAAAAATGCTGCAATGCCATGTTACATACCCCAACGGCTTGGTGCAACAAGGATTTCCGTAATTGCAGGATTACTTCGACATAATCGAAACAAAATGCCATCATCCTATATACACGTGATGATGGCATTTTCTCCGGCAACTACGGAAGTAATCCTAAGTGTTCACAGTGCCTGACCCCATTGTATTCTTTTTCAGGAAAGACCAGTTCTGCGATCATCAGTCAGAAAAAGCTAGAACTGCAGGAATGGTTGCGCAAAAAACAAATGATCCCGGCAGGGGAGATGGCATTGGCCCGATATAATCCGCCATATGTTCCCTATTTCATGCGACGGAATGAGTTGATGGTTGAAATCCGGAAATAAGCCGGGAATTGGCATCATAGGCCAGTCATTTCTTACCCGGCTGTCCCGGATGTTGCCTATTACCCATTGACATGCGAAGCCCAGATATCGCATCGATGAAAGCGGCTCATACATACAAAGGATTGCAGAGCTTCTTTTCTTGCTCTGTCAGTGACAGGTGTAAATTCACCCCCACTTATCTATTGAAACATTTTTCCATATCCCGTCGGATTACCTGACCAAATCCTCTGGAATATGAACAGATACGTTTGATCTGATGAATGGATGGGAATAATATAGCTGGACACTATAAGGTGTCTTTTTTTAAGGCTGGTTCCAGAGATAGTAAAAGCGGAATTATGAATGATAGGGACCTGTTTATAAGAACTATGAATGGATTTTCAACCGAAACAATTCCATTTGCAGCGAGACTCGACATATGGTACAAGGCAAATAAAAGAAAAGGCACATTACCAGAGAAGTATGCACGGATGAATTGAGTGATATAGTCGACGATTTTGATGTTGGGTACCATGCAGTCGTGCCGGATTTCTGCAATTTTGAGTATGATAATGGTGATGGCGACCTGGGTCTTGGTATTTACAGATTCAGAACGATTCCTTGTAAAGTGATATTACATGACGTGGAGTCGAAGGCATATGAGTTGCGATAACCCGGAAGAATTGGCAGGACCTGAAGGTAAAATCGCCCGGTTATATGACTGTGTCTTTGATGTAGTATCGAACTGTCCGGCTGACATTGTTTTTTCGGGTGCCAATTTCGACAGTACCATCACAAATCCGCCGTTTTTCAAAAAACATTTATTGTCTTCCTTAAGCAGGCAGGCTGTCATCCTTCACGGCAAGGGCAGGTACCTTATGTTTCATACGGACTGCGAAAACCAAGGATTTATTGCTCTTTATCTTGAAAAGATATTCGATTCGATTGGTACTGGCGGCCGTATCATATTCAGCATTGCTGATACCACACCGCCTGATGCCAGATTCAGCAGGATTGAATATGTTGCTCGAAAAGTGAAGGAATTTGGACCTGTAATTATATGACTGCGCCAAAATCGTATTGGGCATTTCATGACAAATGGCAGCGTTCGGGAAAAGTGAGGGCCTATGGTGATAAATTGCGGGACTTCAATATGATATGCGAATGAATTGCGAAAGGAGTTCATCTTGGTTATTCGGTATTGCGTATTGACAATATGGGTCATTACAGAGGGGGATGGAGTTGTGAAAAATATAATTCACTTCCTTCATCCTGATTGTTTATGAGAAATCATAAGTTTTTGAAAGGAAAACAGTATGAATAAAACAACATGCAGAGCGTTCCTGGTTTTTTTAGCAGTAGTTTTGGCATTTTTTAGTTCTGTCGCATGGATTGATTTTCATGTATCTGCATCAACCAATGTTATTCTGGGAGTTGGCAATGAAACAGACGTATATACGGATAATGGGAAAGAGGTTGGTTCAGCATATACAACAGGTGAGTGCGCTGGAATTACAAACAACCTATTAATGGGAACAACTGCTGTAAACTATATTGGAGGGGCGACTGCTGATTTAGGAGTTGACAAACAAAAGGCAGCTGTTAAATTTAATATTACAGGCGTTACTGGCACAGTTAATAATGCAGCGTTAAAAATATACGTTGTTGATTACACAAATAGCCCGACAGTAAATCTGATATCGACTGCGAATAATTCTTGGAGTGAAGGCGCTTTAAGTTCAACATTTCCATCATATAATGCTGCTGATATTATTAATGGCTATAGTGGTGTTGCCATCAGTGCCAGTGGGTGGAAAACATTTGATGTTACGAGTTATCTTCAAAGCAGAGTAGATTCAAGCGCGACAGCAATTTCGTTTGTTATTACCGGATCAGAAGGAGCGAACAGATACTTTGATTTCGTGAGTGATCAGGAAGTCACTCTTACTGGAAATAGGCCAGTTCTAGATATTACCTACACATCTGATACAACACCCCCAACGGTAACCATCACCACAGGCACAACTGCCGGTGGCGATGCGATCGTCAATATCGCTGAAAAAGCGGCAGGCTTTAATGTAGTAGCACAGAGTAATGAAGCGACAGGCACATTATATGTAGTTTCATCGGGAACAGCCAGCAACATTGGGGCTATTACTGGTGCAAGCATCGGTAGTGCGGCATCGGCAGGAGCAAGTACGGATACGACCATTGCAATTTCAGCAGGGAACGCAGGGGTGACGAACGGAACTGCATATAAAGTGTTTGCAGTGGATGCAGCGGGGAATATATCCACGATTTCCGGTGTTGCTTTCACAGCAGATTTAGCAGCACCCACAGCAACCATCACGGTGGGAACCACCGCCGGTGGCGATGCGATCGTCAATATTGCTGAAAAAGCAGCGGGCTTTAATGTAGTTGCCCAGAGTAGTGAAGCCACAGGCACATTGTATGTAGTGCCTTCGGGAACATCGGGCAATATTGGAGGCATTACAGGCGCAACCATCGGGAGTGCTGCATCGGCAGGGGCAAGTACGGATACGACGCTTGCGATTCCTGCAGGGAATGCAGGGGTAACGAACGGAACGGCATATAAGGTGTATGCGGTGGATGCAGCGGGGAACATATCCACGATTTCCGGTGTTGCCTTTACGGCAGACTTAGCAGCGCCCACGGCATCCGTCACCACAGGAACCACCGCCGGGGGTGATGCGATCGTAAATATCGCTGAAAAAGCGGCAGGCTTTAATGTAGTAGCGCAGAGTAATGAAGCGACAGGCACATTATATGTAGTTTCATCGGGAACATCGGGTATTATAGACGACATAGCAAGCGCGGCTATCGGAAGCGCGGCATCTGCAGGAGCAAGTACGGATACGACTATTGCAATTTCAGCAGGGAACGCAGGGATGACGAACGGAACATCCTACAAGGTTTACGCTGTCGACGAGGCGGAAAATGTCTCGTCGATATCCGGAATTGCATTTTCAGTGGATATCGTCTTACCCACACTTTCCAGCGCGGTAAAAACGAACAATACGACCATAACCGTAACACTGAGTGAAAACTGCACCAACATCGCAAAAATGAATGATGGGGGGTTCGTCGTGTGCCAAACTGGAACACCGACAACAACCCATGCGGTAACGGCCATTGCGCAAGGTGCGGACGCAAGCCATGCAGTGCTTACGGTTGCGGATATCAGCGCATCCGGAGTACAGGGAGTAACCATAAAATACACTGCAGCCGTGAACGGTATCGTGCAGGATATTGCGGGCAATGCCATGTCAACGAACAATGCGGGCGTTGCCATTGCGGCATGGAGTGCACTGCCACCAGCCTCCACGCCTGGACCAACCCCTGTCCCTACCCCTACCCCCATGCCGGCTATGGTGATCCTGGTGAACGGTGAAGAGGAAAAGGCTGCAACTTCGGATGTGGCGACCTCGGGTGGGATTATGACAACTACCGTTTCGATTGATGAAGGCTTGTTATTACAGATATTGAATAATCAAGGCAACAACAGTACGGTCACAATTCCGGTCAACAATCATTCTGATATCGTGGTAGGTCAACTGACAGGGCAAACAGTACATGACATGGAACAACGGGAAGCGGTATTGGAAATTCAAACGGGAAACGTTACCTATACGCTTCCGGCATCACAAATCAATATCGATGCGGTTTCGGAAAAAATTGGATCCAGTGTTTCACTAAACAATATCATCGTTAGTGTTTCCATTGCTTCGCCGTCCGAAGATACGGCCAGGATTGTTCAGGATACGGCGAATCGAAACAGGTATCAGCTGGTTGTGAAACCGGTGGAATTCACAATTACCTGCACAAGCGGATCAAGTACCGTGGAAGTAAGCCGCTTCAACGGGTACGTGGAACGCACGGTGGCAATACCCGATGGCATCGACCCTTCCAAAATTACAACGGGAATTGTGTTAAATACAGACGGAACATTCTCCCATGTGCCTACGACGATCGTCATAATCAACGGGAAGTACTATGCCAGGATCAACAGTCTCACGAACAGCACCTATACGGTTATTTCGAACCCGATCACCTTTGAGGATACGGCAAGCCATTGGGCAAAGGCATTCGTAAATGATGCCGGATCCAGACTCATTGTCAGCGGTGTGGGGGCAAATGTGTTTGCCCCGGATCAGGTCATGACCCGTGCGGAGTTTGCATCCGTCATGGTGAAAGCGCTCGGACTCATGCGATCAGATGCTGGAACCGGCAAGTTTGAGGATGTACTTGCAGACGATTGGTTCTATGATGGCGTCGGCATTGCAGCAGAGTACAAATTGGTCTTCGGCTATCCGGATGGCAACTATAACCCGAACAAGGCGATCTCAAGACAGGAAGCCATGACCATGACCGCTCGTGCCATGAAGGTAACGAGGAAGATCAACATAAGCATTACGGAACAACAAATGACCCAGGTGCCGGCAAAATTCTCGGATGCTGCAAAAGTGGTTTTCTGGGCAAGGGAAGGCGTGGCGTTGTGTATTATGGAAGGCATTGTGCTCGGAAACAAAGGCAAGATCAACCCGGACAACAATATCACCCGCGCCGAAGCCACGACGATTGTGATGCGCATGCTTGAGAAAGCCGGGTTGATAACTGAAAGCGCCAGCAATACCAAGTAGCCTTGCATATAAACGTTTATTATGCGCAGTGGCATCCAGGAAGCCTCATGTTTTAGAGAAGCAGAACCCCCACTACGGACCCTATTGCAAAGCGACCGGAAGCCCGCCCATGCTGCGCCTAATAATCCGCATGCTTCCTGGCGGTCTTGAAATAGGCTTCAACGTTTTCCACGGGGGTGCCATACTCAAGGAAATCGACATTCTGCATGATGAAACCGCCGCCTGCCTTTCCGGCCAGCATTGCTTCCTTTGTCGCATTTT
>CAZFWQ010000114.1:8250-10424 GCA_964522755.1 uncultured Oscillospiraceae bacterium
TTCAACAGTTCCCTTTTGTAAAATATTCACATGGTCTATTCCGGCAATGATTGAGTATTTTCCATCAATCATCAGCTTCGCTTCTTTTATATTGCCATCTCCCAACGGATGCGGCGAGAAAGGTTCAATTGTCGAAGCGCCCATTGTCTTGTAAGATTCCAGCAAGCCCATGATCTGTCCGCAATTGTGATAAATCTGAATCTTGTCGTTTTCCTTGCATACCTGAGCATACTTCTGTTCGTATGGCAGAATGAAATTGTCAAAGTAACTGCGGCCCAAAAATGCTCCGCCGACATTCCCGCCGGTACATAATGCGTCTGCGCCAGCCTGACTGAGTGTGCGGGTGTAGTCGTTGATTCGCTCGGTTGTGAAATCCAGAAGATCCTTGTAATATTCCGGATCTGTCATCCCCATGGTGTACAGTTCCTCGTGATTGATGATGCATGCCGCATTGTTGAAGGGCCCGCCGGGAGTCCAGGCTCCGACGATGCCATCATCTCCGACCGCGTCAAGAATGACCTTCATTCTCTTGCGGATTGTGTTTTTTTCATACCCTGATCTGGCTGGTTCGTAAGCTCTGCCAATTTCGTAATCATCCTGGCTGATGACAGGCTTTTTCGTGCAGGCATAAAGGAACGTGCCCGGGCGGATTTCGTTGTATGTGAAGTCCTGGGTAAGTGTTCCTTTCGGTGTCCTGATGGTGCTGGACTCCACCCGTACGGTCCCGTTTTGCTGATAAGTCTTGGTTACTTCCCAATTTTCCGATTCAGAATTGGCATTGACACCGCCATAAATGATATAAGGCAGCTTTTGAGGATCCATGTACAAGACACGCATCAGAATATCGAAGCCCATGTTTTTCTGGAATTCGATTATCTTGAGCTGCAATGTCTCAAAATCCCACGGGTCGACATCGGGGCAAATCTGATTGATGAAGTGCCCCTGGTCAGCGATAAAAAGACAAACCGGTACCCGATCTACAGGTTCACAACGCAGTGACTTGAGGATTCGTTCTCTTGATGTCATCATAAAATAACCTCCAAATGAAATCTCTTGAATTCAATCATACGTTGCCGGTCTGGTGGAAACTTCATCAATGCCCGGTCTGGTTCACCAGTGTAGTTTACCAAAGGAAATGAGCTGACGCCATAGCACTGCGTGGAAAATAAAATAATAACGGAAAAATGAGGCAGCATATTGCATATTGACAATCGGATGGGTATGATATGGTTATAACAATATGATGAAGGAGCTTTGAATGGGTCCATTGAATGTAAAGCTTCCCACGACGTTGTATTTCCAGCTCAAGGAACTGCTGATGAGCAGGATCACGATGAAGGAATGGAATCCCGGCGACAAGATTCCCAATGAACTTTCGTTGTGCCATGAATACGGTGTCAGCCGGATTACTGTCCGCCAGGCCTTGACCGAGTTGGAGAGGGAAGGGTACATTATCCGCAAGCAGGGGAAGGGAACCTTCGTTTCTTTTCCGCGGATAGAACAAAACCTTACCAGTTTCTACAGTTTTTCCGATGAATTCAAGAAAAGGGGATTCAAGCCTTCCAACAAGATCCTGGAATTTCATCTGGTCATACCGGTTTCTGAAATCGCTGCCAGACTCGGCATTGAAAATACGGGGAAACAGGTGTATTACATCAAACGGCTGCGATACGCCGATGAAACGCTTGTGGCCATTGAATCGACCTATCTTCCGGCGGATTTGTTCAATGATTTGAATTTGGAAGAGCTGGAAAGCAAATCCTTGTATGAAATCATGCGACAGAAATATGATGTGAATCCCAATTCTGCCGAAGAATCCATTGGGGCCACTTCGATCGGAGACAGGGAGGCTATCTTTTTCGGGGCCAAGAAAGGGACGGCGGCCCTGGACATCGAACGATTCGCCTTCAGCGGCTCCAGATGCGTGGAGTATACGTCGGGAATCGTCAGGGGAGACGTGTTCCGGTTCCATGTCAAATTGACATGAGGAATTGCCCGATCTGCACAGGCCGGTTTCATAGTTTGCATGGGCAGGTAATGGCAATATGACTTTGGGAAGACGGATATGTTGCGACATGGAGCGGATTTGACATGAAATTGGTTATAACAATATTACATTAGGAGTGCGCCGGTTCGGCGCTTGATATATAGCCCGGTGAAATGCCGGGTCAGGT
>CAZFWQ010000115.1:0-309 GCA_964522755.1 uncultured Oscillospiraceae bacterium
TCGGCTTTGGAATCAGGCATGAATGTTTCTCCTCCTGATTGAAACGCATCCACAGCTGCTGCCTTCTGCACTTGGAGCAGTACTTTCAGCATCAGCAGGGTGGCATCGGGGCATGGGTCTTCCTTGCGGCCGGGACCGCGAAATTTCCCCAATTCCTGTGAAACTGCGCATGGCCAGCCATTTTCACGTCCCAGGGCAATCAGAAACTGGATTCCTCTTGAAAGAAGGCTGGTTGGCATCAAGTCGGGACGATGCGATAGCCCGAAAGCAAGCAGCGCCTGGAGAACGGCTGGCGAGTCGCATGGAGCC
>CAZFWQ010000115.1:323-10409 GCA_964522755.1 uncultured Oscillospiraceae bacterium
GGCATCCGTTCCCGTACCTCCGAAATGGGTCGGTATATTGATTCCTACCTGGATAATTCCTTCGGGGGACAGATGAGAGAGAGCAGCCCGCACAACCCGCTCCATTCCCGGATCCTCCAGCGTAAGTCCGATGTCGCCAAGAAAAGTGAGGTAGTGCATCAGGAGATCGGCCTTTTTGTGGCCTGTAACGATTTCCGTTTCCCAGTTTTGAAAGGCATGCATGAGTTTTTGAATGGCGGGAGCCTCAATCATAGCCCTTTTTGCCTGCGTCACTTGTTCGGACAAGGGTGGTTCATCAAGCAGATCAAGCCGTGTGCGGTAAACTACCCATGGGTCGCCTTCAAGCAGCCAGCCTGCAGCGCCATTGTCAATGGAATTTGTCATGAAATGCACCTCCGTTTCGTTTGAGGACTATAACAGCGGTTCAAACTCACTCCGTGCGTACCAAATGCACTTTTATCATATCAAACCCGTCCATGCAATTCCAGAAAAGGAGACAGCCATCAAAAAAATGGACAGCATCCATGAAAGATGGCAACCATGGTCGTGGTATGCCTGACCCATGGTATTCATGGCAACACGGTACTCATGCGACACACGGTACTCATGCACCATGTGCAAAACGGGAAGCAATGTGATATCATGTTACCAATGCAAAAATCAGTCCGGACGCAATGTCCCGGATGTTGTGGAGGAAAAGGAATGGATAATTTTACATTCAGGAACCCGACAAAAATCATCTTTGGAAAAGGTACTGAAACATTGGTGGGCGCCGAAACCGCAAAGTATGGCAAGAAAGTGCTGCTTCATTACGGAGGCGGCAGCATAAAGAAAAGCGGCTTGTATGATCGGGTTGTTGACTCTCTGAAGGCAGCCGGTGTTGACTTTGTCGAACTGGGTGGAGCGCAGCCGAACCCACGTCTCGGACTTGTGCACGAAGGCGTGGAACTGTGCCGGAAAGCCGGAGTGGATTTCATTCTTGCAGTAGGCGGCGGCAGCGCCATCGATTCTGCAAAGGCCATTGCCCTGGGTGTTCCGTATGATGGCGACGTATGGGATTTCTATGCGGGCAAGGCTTCCCCCAAGACGGCCCTGCCTTTGGCCACAGTACTCACCATTCCTGCGGCCGGGAGCGAATCTTCCGATTCCACCGTCATAACCAATGAAGATGGCTTGTACAAGCGAGGTTTCTCCAGCGAACTCGTCTATCCCGTGTTCTCGATCCTGAACCCGGAGCTTATTTTCACCTTGCCCGCCTTCCAGGTGGTCGCCGGTGCAGCCGACATCATGGCCCACATGATGGAACGCTACTTCACCAACACGAAGAATGTGGAAGTGATAGATCGCATCATTGAATCCACCATGAAATCTGTTATCCATAATGTTCCGAAGTTCCTTGCAAACCCCTCCGACTACGATGCCGCCGCGGAAATCATGTGGGCTGGCACGCTGGCGCACAACAACCTGATGAGCACAGGCCGCATGGGAGACTGGGCGTCCCACGGCATCGAGCATGAACTGAGCGCCATCTACGACGTGGCGCATGGCGCTGGTCTGGCCACCGTGTTCCTCGCCTGGATGAAGTACACGTTAAAACACGATGTGACCCGGTATGTCCAATATGCTGAACGCGTCTGGAATGTGGATGTGAACCACTGGGATCCTGAAGGCACCGCACTTGAAGGAATCCACCGCCAGGAGGCGTTCTATCGCTCTGTTGGCCTTCCGGTAAACCTTAAGGAACTCGGAGCTGGTGAAGACCGTCTGGAGGAAATGGCCAACAAGGCCACTGCCAACGACACGCAAACCATCGGCCAGTTCGTGCGGCTGAAGAAGGCCGATGTAATGGCCATTCTTGAGTTGGCAAAGTAGGCAATCGGCGATTCGTTTTCACTTGGCGCACAGGCATGCCAATCATTCGGGAAAAGCCGCGCACCTTCACGGGTGTGCGGCTTTTTACATCCGCGACAAATACCAGGTCATGCTCTTGGTTTCGTATTTCACTTCAAATCGCCGGTCTTCTTCATCGATGCAGCTTTGCACGGCAAAAACAAGCATGCGGTTTCCTGCAAGCTTTTCCTCCTCAACCGTCAGTATGCGGTCGATTTTTATAACGCGCGGAAGGCCTTCCTCGTCGACCCACTTGAATTTGAGGGGCCGGATTCTGCCATCGCACCCGTTGATACAGATCATCTCTACCGGCTTCATCCAAAGTTTCAATCTGTCTCCTTGTTTTTCATCCATTTCCGAGCTGCTCCGAATCTAATCCATAACTGCTCTGAACCCGCTCTGCAAGTATATCCGTCCCGCACATGCATTCGTCCCGCACATGCATTCGTCCCGC
Organism: uncultured Oscillospiraceae bacterium; assembly: GCA_964522755.1. Lineage (GTDB taxonomy): Bacteria > Bacillota > Clostridia > DSM-8532 > DSM-8532 > JAEWSN01. The sequence goes on from CAZFWQ010000115.1 coordinate 2,668, forward strand.
ACATGCATTCGTCCCGCATGTGCATTCGTCTCGCATGTGCAAGGACGGGAACGGGATTGTCCCGCGGTGGGAGCAAGGTTGTCCTGCGGTGGGAACAGAGTTGACCTGTCAGAGCCGGTTCCTCATGCCCGGATATCCTTCCTGCAGGCCGCCCGCCATCGGCGGGATGCCCGAGGCGATGAAACTGCCCCGTATCAGGGATTCTTTCCCGTACTGGGCGCGAAGCGCGTCAATACTTTCATCAAGGGCTCTTTGCTGCGGATTGCCGCCCTCGTCGAACAAGCTGGACTGAATGAACTGGTCGTCCGCGAGGTCTGAGAAGGCCACCCCGAAATGCCGAAGCGGGTCCCCGGTCCACAATTCCTGAAACAGGCCGCGCACAGTGGAGAAGAGGGTGCCGGTGTGGTCTGTGGGAACCCGCAAACGACGCTGGTGAGAGGCAAACGCCAGATCCGTCCTGCGGATGGCCACTGAAACTACGCGGGCCAGCAGGTCCGCCTGCCGAAGCCTCATGGCGGCGGTTTCCGTCAGGGAAAGCAGGAACAGCAGGGCTTCCCGTTCCGTGTCGACATTGCAGGGAGTAGTGGCGGAGTTGCCGATGGCCTTTGCCGCGGCGGTTTCAGTGCAGACGGGCGTGTTGTCCAGGCCATTGGCGAACTGCCACATCAGGCGGCCGAAACGCTTGAAGTGCCGCTGCAGCAGGGCGGGGTCCGTCTGCGCCAGGTGTCCGATGGAGAAGATGTTCAGGCGGTACAGTCGCGGCGCGCTGCGCGGCCCCACCATGAAGAGTTCCCGCACGGGCAGCGTCCACATTTTTTCCGGAACCTCATACGGGTACAGCGTGTGGGTCCGATCCGGCTTTTCCAGTTCGGAGGCCATCTTGGCCAGCAGTTTGTTTGACGATACGCCGATGTTCACCGTGAAGCCGAGTTCCCGCCGTACCTTTTCCCGAATTTCATCGGCTATCTCTTTTGGAGTCCGGGTCTGCAGGCGCGGCGATCCGGTAAGCTCCAGAAAGCATTCGTCGATGGAATAGCGCTCGATGCGGGGACTGTAGGCAGTCAGCAGTGCCATGAGCGCATTGGAGCATTCCACGTAGAGTGTCGGATCCGGCGGAACCGTCACCAGGAGAGGACATAACTGCCGGGCCTGCCAAAGCGGTTGGCCGGTCTGTATGCCGTACTGTTTGGCCGGAAGTGATTTGGCCAGCACGATGCCGTGACGGGTGGTTTCGTCACCGCCGACCACGCTGGGAATGAGGCGAAGGTCCGCCTTGTCTCCGTGCTGCAGGCGGAACACCGCCTCCCAGCTTAAAAAAGCGGCATTGACGTCAATGTGCAGAATGGTCCGTTCGGAGGATGAAACCTGCTCTGAGGATAATGTCTGCTCTGAGGATAAAACCCGTTCGGAGGCGAAGGAATTCCCCATCACGGTTTCCCGGCTGGTTCCGGTCAGCGGGGGAAACTCTGAAACAGCGCTCCGCATGCCGAATGCGGCTCTCCGGCTTCCGCCGGGGGCCGCGCCCGGACGCACAAGTCCCATATTGATTCCGGCCATTACGTTTCCCTCCTTGGCGGACCACCTGGTTCGGTTGGGTCAGAGTCTTTTGGTTCGGTTGGGTCAGAGCCGTTCGGTTGGCTAAACTGGAGCCTTTCTGCTGGTTGGGTAAGGAAGGCCGCCCCCACGGATGGGAACGGCCGTTGTGCTTTGCCTCATATTCATTATAAAAGAACAAACGTTCTTTGTAAAGGGGAAAAATGAAAAAGGCGAAATATTGCCCCGACGGACATCTTTGCGCAGGTCCGCCTGCAGGGGTGTATTCACGGCGTGTGAAGCGGAGCTTGTTTTTTTCGAGAGGAAATGAGGAATAATCCGCACAAGATCAGAATCAGCACGGCCACGGCAGCCATTGCATGCCGCAGGCGATCTTCGCCGCCAACCAAGGCGATCAAGGCGTATATCAGCATGGCGGAGGGAGACTCCAGCAATGAGGAGATGGATTGTACGGTGGCACGTCCTTCGTTTCGTATGGAAGACTGCAGGTTTTCGGTGAACAGCACTTTTCCGGATGCCATCAGGAAATAGAACAGGCCGTAGGCGGGAAGCATCCACAGGGTAGGAACGCCTGCCGCGAGAAGCAGCAGGGTGCCGGCTCCGAATGCAAGCAGGATCAGCTGTGAAAATGGCTTTTTCACCCCGATTCCGCCCAGTGCGCGCTTCAAGCGCCAGGCTGTCCGGCCGCCCCAGGCATCCGATGCGTAGCGCAGGAATCCCCATAGGCCGACAAGTGCAAACGGGACGCCCATGCCACGTGCAATGAGCTGATCGTACTCATCCAGAATGCCGGCCGTAACCAGGACCGTCACATTGAAACCGACCAGCATGGAGATGGAGCGGCTCTTTGCGCAAAAGCCAAATCCCTCGCGCAGGGTTGCGATAAAAGCCGAAAAAGCTTCAGACATGCCTTTCCGCGCAAATCTTCCTCCATGAAGGTTGTGTTCCGGCAACATCAGCGCAAACACGGCGCCTGCCGCCGTGATGCCGGTGGACAGCCACAACGCCAGTCCCATGCTGATGCCTGCTATCAGGCTGCCGCTGACAAATGCCAGACCGACGGCCAACTGTGAATAGAATGTGCTCCGGCCCCATTCCTTGTCAAACATATCCTCATGGCCGGCCGTTTTCATGGCATCGTAGAGCCAGGCTTCCTCGGTACCGGAACACAGGGAACCGCCCGCCCCCCAAAGCACAAATCCCGCAGCATAGCCCGCATAATCGGGAATCAACGCCCAGACGGCAAAACAGCCGGCCTTCATCAAACGTCCGAGCACCATCATGTTCCGGCGGTTCCAGCAATCGGCCAGCACGCTGCTTGGCAATTCCAGGAAGATGCCGGGAATGCACCATATGATGAGCAAGGTTGAGATGTTGGACAACGACAGCCCCTGTTGCCGGAACAGCAGCAGATAAACCGGGTAAATGGGAAGCAGTTGTCCCATTATCCTGTATATGTAAAATGCCCGATAATCAAGACGATGCTCCATGTATTGGAATACCCTTCAATCCCGAAACATTCCGGATACTGGCACTGGTGTTCCCGGAAAAGTGTTTTCCGGGTTCCATAGTCATTTTGCAGTTGTTTCCGAAAAAGCGCTTCCTGGTTTCTGCAGGCACGATACTAGTGTTACGGGAGATATATTCCCTTATTTCCACAGTCATTATATCAATTGTTCTGATTCCGCGTATCTAGTGATATCATGGACACAAACGGCATCGTTGCGTGAGACATGCACATGCGGAGCGATATGAAAGGAAGGCTTTTGATGCAGAAAATGCCGGTTTTATTCGTGGGACACGGATCCCCGATGAACGCCATCGAGGTGAACCCATTCACCTCGACCTGGAAGACCGTGTTCGAGGGCATTCCCAAACCAAAGGCGATTCTTTCGGTATCCGCGCACTGGTATGTGCCAGGAACCCGTGTCAGTGATGCTTCGCAGCTCAAAACCATTTATGACATGTACGGGTTTCCACCGGAACTGTACGCCGTTTCCCATCCCGCGCCAGGGGCGCCGGAATTGGCCCTGGAAGTGGGACGCATGCTGAAAGTCCCTGTGTCCGTCGACAACACGTGGGGACTTGACCATGGCACCTGGTCCGTGCTGCATGTGGTGGATCCGGAAGCGAAAATACCCGTGTTCCAACTGAGCGTGGACAAGAGTGCGGAACCAGCGGATCATTATGCGCTGGGAAGGCAACTGGCAGTACTGCGGGAGCAGGGGGTGCTGATTTTTGGCAGCGGCAACGTGGTGCACAACCTTCGGCAGGTAGATTTCGGCATGGCTGGCGGATTCAATTGGGCAGAATCCTTCGACCGGACCATCCGGGATTGGGTTGTTGCCAGAAATGACGCTGAAGTGACGAATTTCAATTCACTTGGCGGAATGGCCCGCATGGCGGTTCCGACTCCGGATCATTTCCTGCCGCTGCTGTATGTGCTGGGCGCTGCGGATGCATCCGACAAGGTGTCGGTCTTCAATGATACCTGCACGATGGGGTCCCTTTCAATGACCGGATTTCTTTTCAAGGCATAATCCGCACAATGGGGTCCCTTTCAATGACCGGATATCTTTTCGAGGCATAATCCGCACAATGGGGCCCTCTCAATGACCGGATATCTTTTCAAACCGCAATTCTCATGGGCGAATCTCTGCCAATGAAACAGAGAAGTATCGGCATGAAAAACATCAATATCCCAGATTTTGGAGCAATTTCCGATACCGGAAAATTATGCACCAGGGAAATTCAGGCGGCCTTGGATACTGCGACCGCCAATCATGGCGCAACAGTCATCATCCTGGAAAGCAATCGCGCATTCTGCATCATGACAAGTTCCGGAACCGGCCTTGCCGAGAACATCCTTGTGAACAACATGCGGCTGGACACCCATGTCTGCGCAGGCAACTGGTGGAGGAATGGTGAACCTGTGGCAATCATTGCCACGAAAAACAACATCGCTAATTATGCTGCTGCCGTTCCCGACCGTCATTTTCCGGTCAACGTGCGGAATGTCCAATTCCAGAATCTGATATGTTCCGGCGAGAATGCGATAGGCATCGTCGGTGAAAAGGGGAACATTCAAGATGTGATTTTCAACAATCTGGCAATGGAACTGAAAGACAGTGAAAACCTGCCGATCAAGGGAAGGCTCATAGACGCGAGCCCGGGTGCCCAGACAACGTTTCTTCCGGATTCATCACCCTATTGGCTGCACGTCCAGGGCGCGAAGGACATCCGAATCAAAAATGCCCGTATCGCGCCATATAAGGGTGTGAAACCGGGCATTTCGATGAAGGATTGCACGAATGTGGTGATAGAAGCGGAATGATGTAGAGATTTTGGCCGAATGGTGTGGTGATTCAGGCGGAGCGTTAACACCGTCCATCTTGCTGTTTCTGGTCAGTTTCCACACCCTGCCCAATACATCATCTTACCACTTTCCGCCCCTTATCCCTTGCCGTTCCAGCAGTAGGTGCAGAGCTTCTCAGCCGGCAGGCCGATTGCGTCGATCATGTCGTCAAGACGGTTGTAGGCCAGCGAAGTGAAGTTCAGGCGCTGTTTTATGGCATCAACCATCTGGCGGTAGTTCTCGCTTTCGGGATTGGCGTAATCCTCGAGTTTTTCCACGGCCCGGCTGCCCTCCCGAACATCGACGACACGGCGGGCAATGAGGTCCATGATGGAACTGGCACGTGAAAAATTTAGGAATGCACAGCCGAACAACAGCGGAGGGCAGGCCGGGCGGATGTGGACTTCTTCGGCGCCGCACTGGTACAGGAATTCCGTGGTTTCCCTCAATTGGGTTCCGCGTACAATGGAATCATCAATGAGCAGTATCTTCTTTTTCCGGATCAGCACGTCAATCGGTATGATTTTCATCCGGGCGATGAGGTTGCGCAGATTCTGATCCTGCGGCATGAATGAACGCGGCCAGGTGGGGGTGTACTTGATGAAGGGTCGTGAGAACGGAATGCCGGAGCCATTGGCATACCCGATGGCGTGGGCGGTTCCGGAGTCAGGCACGCCGGCCACCAGATCCGCACGGACGGTGTCCCTTTTGGCCATCCTCTCACCACAGCGGTATCGGACCGTTTCCACGTTCTTCCCCTCATAGGATGAGGTAGGGTAACCGTAATAGATCCACAGGAAGGAACAGATCTTCATTGCTTCGCGAGGCGGGCTGATGGTTTCGATTCCTTCGGCTGTAATGCGGACAATTTCGGACGGCCCAAGTTCGTGGCAGTCCCTGTAACCCAGGTTCATGTATGCGAACGATTCGAACGAGACGCAGTGCGCATCTTCCTTGCAGCCAATGGTCAGCGGCGTCCTGCCCATCCGGTCCCTTGCCGCGTAAATGCAGGTGGAGGTCATGACAAGCAGGGTCATGGAGCCGGAGATGCTTTCCTGCGCGTACCGGATCCCTTCGGGAATGCTGTCGCACTGGTTGATGAGGGCGGCGACCAGCTCTGTGGGATTGATCTCGCCGCTGCTCATTTCCAGAAAATGGGTTCGGTTGTCCGCAAGCGTCTTTTCAGAGAGTTGGCGGATGTTGTTGACGCGGCCGACCATGGTGATGGCATAACTGCCCAAATGGGAGCGAACGATCAGAGGTTGAGGCTCGCTGTCCGAAATGCAGCCGATTCCTATTTTCCCCGACATGTTTCCGACTTCATGCTCGAACTTCGTTCTGAACGGGGAATTTTCTATATTGTGGATGCCGCAGGCAAACCCTTTGTCGTTGAAGAATGCCATCCCGCCCCGCCTGGTGCCCAGATGCGAATGATAGTCTGTTCCGAAAAACACATCCAGGACACAATCGGATTTGGATATGACGCCGAATATACCGCCCATATGGTGAGTGCCTCCTTGTGCAGGGATACGGACAACTTTCATGAATGGACTGCTGAGATGATAAGGTTACCATTCCAAATCTGGAGTATGTTATCAACGCCGTTCAGCGGGATGCTCAAAAAATTCAGGTCAGAAAAGTGCCAGAACCCTTGGATCCGTCAATGATGCGGAATTCAGGTCCAGGAACAATGTCATGTCAGGGTGTGTTTTCAATATGGTTGCCGGCAACGTGGGGGAGGGCGTTCCGCCGAGGGTTGCCCGGACAGCCGCGGCCTTGGCGGCATGCGGTACTGCCGACAGGATGCGCCGGCTCTGCATGATGCGGTGCACGCTCATGGTAATCGCCTTTTCCGGCACATCCGCGAAGGTTGGAAACCACCCTTCGCGCAGTTGCTGGCGTCGGCAGGCTTCATCAAGACTGACAACCAGAAAGGGTTCCTTCGTCTCAAAATCTGCCGGAGGATCATTGAATGCGATATGGCCATTCTCACCGATACCGATAAGGGCGAGATCGATCGGCGCAGATAGAAGCGCTTCGGAGATCCGTGACAGATTCGATTTGAAATCCCCTTCTCCGTCAATCAGATGATAAATCCCCATGGGAACTCTTGCAAGAACCCTTTCCTTCAGATATTTGCGAAAACTTGCAGGATGGGTGTCAGACATTCCGATGTATTCATCAAGATGGAACATTTCGACCTTCTCCCAAGGGAGGTCGCATGAAGTCAACGCCTCAATCGTTTCGAACTGTGAAGCGCCAGTCGACAGGATAATCCTCGCCTTCCCATTCCTGCCTATGGCATCACGAATGCAGGCTGCCGCTGCTTCTCCAGCATTTTTTCCCAGTTCGCGGCAATCATTGCCCATCACGATCTTCATCATCAAGTCCTCCTGTTTCACTGCTGCAATGGAGTGCCCATATCGCTTATGCGCAACGTACGCAATGATGCAAATATGGCGGGGCCGTATTCACGCACCAATCAAGTTTAGCACTTATGCACTGCGGGTTGCAATCCAATGCAACACCAATCCATTGTGGCCATTGTTCCCGTCGAACCCAAGTGATAGAATCGGTTTGATGGGAACTTGGAGGCAGCATGGGAAAAAAACAGACTTCACGCTCCGGCTTTACAGTCCGAAACCAAAGGCGCTTTCATACGCCAATCCTGGGTATAATCCCGGGAATTCTCCCAAAAGCCCTCTTTGGGATACTCCCCAGGACCCTCCTTGGGACCCTCCTTGGGATCCTCCCGGGAATCTTCGCCGCACTTCTAACATGCCGCGCCTGCTGGAGTTTTTCGGCGATGGCAGTGAGATCGCGGGAGTACGCG
>CAZFWQ010000116.1:0-4594 GCA_964522755.1 uncultured Oscillospiraceae bacterium
ATTCAAGCCCCGCACGGAAGGCGGATTCAAGCCCCGTACCGAGGGTGGATACAAGCCACGTACCGATGGCGGATACAAGCCACGTACCGAGGGCGGATACATGCCCCGTGCCGAAGGCGACTTCAAGCCCCGCGCAGAAGGCGGATATAAGCCCCGTACCGAAGGTGTATTTAAGCCCCGTACCGATGGCGACTTCAAGCCACGTGCCGAAGGCGGAGTCAAGCCACGTGCCGAAGGCGACTTCAAGCCACGTACCGAAGGTGACTTCAAACCCCGTGCCGAAGGCGACTTCAAGCCTCGCACGGAAGGCGGATATAAGCCTCACGCCGTGGGTGAATACAAACCCCGTGCAGAGGGGGACTTGAAACCCCGTACCGAGAGGGTATACAAGCCGCGTACGGAAGGTGACTTCAAGCCCCGTGCCGAAGGCGGATTCAAGCCGCGTACGGAAGGTGAATTCAAACCGCGCACCGAAGGCGGATTCAAGCCGCGTACCGAAGGCGAATTCAAGCCACGCATCGAAGGCGAATTCAAGCCCCGCACGGAAGGCGGATTCAAGCCGCGCACGGAAGGTGAATTCAAGCCGCGCACGGAAGGCGGATTCAAGCCCCGCACGGAAGGCGGATTCAAACCCCGCACGGAAGGCGGATTCAAGCCGCATGCCGGCAGCGGATACAAGCCCAATTCGGATCCGGGCCGCATCGGCGTGCGCGGTGTTGTAAATGAACAGGAAGATTTTAGGGAAATGGACAGGGATTATGATGGAGCACGCGGACCCCGCTATCATGGACCGGATAGTGCCGTGAATATCGGAGACGGCGCGATTCTGGGCATCCAGAACGAACGTGATGAGGCCGAGGACCGGATCGAAGGCCGCAATCCCGTGCTGGAAGCATTCAAGGCAGGACATGAGATGAACAAGGTCCTGATCGAGAAAGACACGGAAGACCCGACATTGATGAAGATCGTAGCGATGGCAAGGGAAAAAGGTGTGCCCGTCATGTATGTGGACAGGCGCAGACTCGATGCCATGTCCACAACCCGTTCGCATCAGGGCGTCATCATTGAAGTGGCCGCCCATGAATATGTTGAAGTGGAAGATATCATCGCGATAGCCAAAGAAAAAGGCGAAGCTCCCTTCCTGGTAGTCCTCGACGGCGTGACGGATCCCAACAACCTCGGTTCGGTGCTCAGAAGCGCAGAGTGCGCGGGTGCGCACGGCGTCATCATTCCCAAGCGCCGGGCTGTCGCCCTCAACGCCACGGTTGCCAAAGTGGCGGCCGGAGCCACCGAACACATTGCGGTGGCACGCGTGCCCAATCTCGTGCAGGCCTTGAAATCCCTAAAGGAGCAGGGCGTGTGGATCGCGGCGGCTGATGCGGATGCGGAAAACACATTTACGGAAACCGACCTGAAAGGACCCCTTGCCATTGTGATTGGCGGAGAGGGAGAAGGCATCAGCCGCATCGTCCTGAAGGAATGCGACCTGCATGTGAAGATACCCATGAAAGGCAGCATTGCTTCTCTTAATGCCGGCGTCGCGGCGGCACTGATGCTGTTTGAAGTGACAAGGCAGCGCGGTCAGGCGTCAACAGGCGCTGTGATCTGACAGAGTAAGAAAGCGGGAGGGTCATCCAACGCTTGCGGGTCAGTTCAATATGTCCGGAGGAGGTACGCATGAAAAGCAGCATGGTTCGAGGCGTTCTGTTTGATTTGGACGGCGTGTTGATCGATTCCGGGCGTGATATCATGCATGCCGTAAACTGGACACTTGGACAATACGGATTTCCCTCATTGCCTTATGAGATCGTGAAAGGTCATGTCGGATATGGGGCAACCGAATTGCTGATCCGGTGTTTCGATGAATTCGGATCCGGTCACCGGGAGATTGCCGCCAAGGCACTCTCTGTTTTCAAGGCACGTTATCTGGAATACAGCGTTGTGGAAACAACGCTGTATCCAGGTGTGGAAGAAGGGCTGAATCGGTTGTCCGGCCTGGCCATGGCAGTAGTGACGAACAAGCCGGGAGCCTTGGCTGACCGAATTCTTTCCAGTTTTGGCATTCGTAAATATTTCAGTTCATTAATCTCCCCGGAAGTCCTGACCCGGATGAAACCGGATCCGGAAGGCTTGTTCATTGCCATGGGGGAACTCGGCCTTGATCCGAAAGAAACCATCATGGTGGGAGACTCCTGGAGCGACATTGAAGCCGGCCATCGCGCAGTCGTCCGCACCATCGGCGCCTTGTGGGGACTGGGAGATGTTCAGGCCCTGCGGGATTCGAAGCCGGATTGGGTGGCAGGATCTTTTAATGAACTGGTTGGGATTGTCCTAGGTTTATGAAGCACATTGGTTGGGATTGTCCTAGGTTTATGAAGCACACTTGATGAGAGGCCCGTAGTGGCGGCCATGCGTCATCCCAACGTGAAAAGGACTTCATGCCTTTCGTGTTGGGATGATTTTTCTTATGGTGCAGCATGCCATGTCCGGGCAGCCGGTCGTGGTCGCACGGGTGATGTATTCCCTGACCACTCGTCTAGTCCAAGACATCATGGAGGTTCTTTGTGTCATCAATGAGACATACTTCAGTGGCAATTGCATGAACCTTTCATTCGTAAGGAAATTCCCCATCTGTCCGGAGTATGTTGAGGATCGCGTGATCGGGATTCTATATCCGGGCAGAGGTGAAGTAAGCCTCTTCCGACAATATGTGGAATTGAAGCAATTGATTGATGAAGTTCTCGTGTTGGCTGAAGCATAAGATATCCATGCTGTCTCCGGACAGCATGGGCAAGACGGCGAAAAATGGCTTCGCTGCATTGGCGTGCCAATCAGGAGGATTCATGTCTGAGACTGTGGAAATGACAAAGTGGAAAGCGCGATTTTTCACCATATGGATGGGACAGGCGTTTTCGCTGTTCGGCAGCTCACTGGTCAGCTTTTCCCTTGTCTGGTGGCTCACGCAAAAAACCGGGTCGACCACCATTCTGGCTATTGGCACCCTGGTGACCATTCTGCCCCCCATCATCCTGGGGCCTTTTGCCGGAACACTGGTGGATCGCTGGAGCCGCAGGGCCGTGATGATCATCGCCGATACTTTCATTGCCCTGATCACATTGGGATTGATGATTCTGTTCGGTTTGGGGCTTGTCGAGCCCTGGCATCTGTTTGTCGTGATGTTCCTGCGTTCATTGGGTGGATCCTTTCATTCACCGGCCATGATGGCGGCCACGACGCTCATGGTTCCCAATGAACAGCTGACGCGGGTGGGAGGAATGAATCAGACCCTCGGAGGTTTGGTGCGTGTCGTGGCGCCTCCGGCCGGTGCATTCCTGATCGGCCTCCTGCCGATGCAATGGGTGCTGTCCGTTGACCTTCTGACGGCGGCTCTCGCCATCCTGCCGCTGCTGTTCGTTAACATTCCGCATCCCGTGCGGATTGCGACAGGTGATGGAAAACCGTCGGTGCTTCGCGAGATGGTTGCCGGACTTCATTTCGTCTTGTCCTGGCGTCCTTTGTTCTTCATTGTATTCACCTGCACGCTGGCCAACATCTTTCTGGGTCCGGCCATCTCCTTCCGTCCCTTGCTTATCACTCAGGATTTTGGCGGAGGTGTCCTGCAGTTGGGGTATGTCAGTTCGGCATCAGGAATCGGCGTCATCATCGGAGGTTTTGCGATGAGCCTGTGGGGTGGATTCAAGCGAAAACTCATCACCAGTGCCATCGGATGGATTGGCATCGGGGCGGGGTATGTGGCCATCGCCTTCATACCGGGAGCGGCGTTCTACGGGTTCCTCGGACTGATGTTTTTCATCGGATTCATGACGCCGGTGGGTTGCGCCCCTTTGGATGCCTTTTATCAATCCAGCATTCCACCGGACAAACAGAGCAGCGTCTTTTCTGTTTTGGCCAGCATGGATGGGATGAGCATGCCCTTTGGCATCGTCATTGCGGGTGTTTTGGGCGGAATCGTCCCCTTGCGGGTCTGGTATTTCCTAGTGGGCGCATCCCATGTCCTATTGGGCATATCCTGGATGTTCCTTCGTTTTATCAGGCATGCGGAGGATCACCCGCCGAGGGATGCCATAGCCGGTATCTCGGTGAAATCAAGTCTTGAGCCAAGGGGGGACGAATCATGAAGCAAGGGGGGACGCATCATGACCCCAATCATGGAAACGAGTCTTCACGGCATCTTCCGGGATGTTTTCATCAAGGTGTATCCTGACGTTTTCATAAGCGATGTGTTCGTGAAACCATCCGTGAAGGACAACTGCCTGAAATGCGATGTCCAGGTAACCGATACATCTGATCGGGATCGTCCGGTCATGATTTTCGTGGAACTGAAAAGCTGCTGTGACAGTTCTTTCTCTTATTTCCGGCAGATGACAAGACAGATGCGTCATCCGTTGAAGGAGCGCCCGTTCGAGGTGACGGATGCCGACTGGATTCGCTAGAAAACCGGCATCCCGTACATGGGAAAAACAACCTTCCGGAACCAAGGATCAACGCCGGAATCCGACTGCTGAAAAAGGCATATCATCCCATGCTGGCCAGTGCGATGGCATCGGATTTGGCCCGGTTTGCTTGCGCGACC
>CAZFWQ010000116.1:4604-9476 GCA_964522755.1 uncultured Oscillospiraceae bacterium
GGACGTCATGTACGCCGGTTGGTTGTTGTCCGCGTTTCTTGGTTACCTGCAAGGAGGCATCCCGATGGATTCGGACCTTAAAACCATTCAGTATGTTGCCAACCTCGCGGCCATTCACCTCACCGAGGCTGAGAAAATTCACTACAGCCGCGATCTGGGCGCTATCATGACATATATGGAACAGTTGATGGCCATCGACACCGGAGACGTCAAGCCGATGGAACATGTTCTTTCGATCAGAAACGCCCTGCGCGAGGATGTCGCAGTGAACTCCGATTGCCGTGAAGCCCTGATGGCCGTGGCTCCCAAGACCGAGGAGGGCTGTTATCTGGTGCCCAACGTGGTCGAGTGACAGGGCGGGACTACATTCATTACGCAATGCATTTGCAGGGTAAAGGAAGAACCGCATGAAACTGCATGAAATGCCGGTCCATGAGCTGGCAGGATTATTGAAAAGCCGTGACGTGGGTGCAAGAGAACTCGCACAGGCCTATTTGGAACGAATCGGCCGATATCAGCCGGACATTAACTGTTTTGTCACGGTTACGCCCGAAGTTGCGACGGCGCAGGCGGATGAAGCGCAGAAGCGCCTGGATTCCGGCTATGCGGGACCGCTGACCGGAATACCCATGGCATTCAAGGACAACATGTGCACGAAAGGGGTGCGGACCACCTGCGCATCCCGCATGCTGGAGAACTTCACGCCCCCATACAGCGCCACCGTGGTAGATCGCCTGAACAAGGCCGGAATCGTCATGCTGGGGAAACTGAACATGGATGAATTCGCCATGGGCAGTTCGAATGAGAACTCCTATTTCGGGCCTGTCCGCAATCCATGGAACCGCGAGCGAGTATCCGGCGGTTCAAGCGGCGGTTCTGCAGCTGCTGTCTCGGCAGCACTCGCGTCTTTCACACTCGGTTCCGATACCGGTGGGTCCATTCGCCTGCCTGCCTCCTTTTGCGGTGTCGTCGGGATGAAGCCCACATATGGTGCGGTATCCCGATTCGGATTGGTTGCTTTCGCCTCATCACTCGATCAAATCGGTCCAATCACGACGAATGTCAGGGATTGCGCATGGGTCCTGGATGCCATTGTGGGTCATGACCCCATGGATTCAACTTCCGCACAGGTAGCGCACGAGTCCTGCGTTACCGGCCTTGAATCGGGTGTACGGGATTTTTCCATTGGGCTTGCAGACGAATATTTTGGGGCGGGATTGAATTCCGAGGTGAAAGCGGCAGTACTTCGCGCGGTTGCCGCATTGGAGTCACAAGGAGCCGGTTCGGGGAGATGCTCCGTTCCCGCGACAGAATACGGCATATCGGCTTATTATCTTCTTTCATCAGCGGAGGCGAGTGCCAACCTGGCCCGTTTCGACGGCATCCGTTACGGACACCGTTCTCCGGATGCCACTGACATGAGGGAGCTCTACCGCCTAACGAGGGGAGAGGGTTTCGGACGCGAAGTGAAAAACCGCATCCTCCTTGGCACGCATGCCCTCAGTTCCGGTTACCACGATGCTCTTTACGTAAAGGCCCTGAAGGTTCGCCGAATGATTCATGACGATTTCGCTAAGGCGTTCGAAACGCATGACGTGCTCGTATCGCCATGTGCGCCGACCACGGCGTTCAGACTGGGTGAAAAGACCGCAGATCCGCTGACGATGTATCTGGGTGATGTCTACACGGTTGCCGTCAACCTGGCCGGCCTTCCTGCCCTGACAGTGCCGTGCGGCCTTGATGCGGACGGAATGCCCATCGGCGTGCAGCTGATTGGGAAGCCCTTCTCGGAAAAGAAGCTGCTTCAGGCCGGATATGCCATCGAGCAGGCACTGGGCTGTTTTGTTTCGCCGTTGGCTGCCGACCGCGGAACAGAGGGAAAAACGAATGGGGGGGCGGTCGCATGAACCATGAAATCGTCATCGGCCTCGAAATCCATTCTGAACTCAGAACAAATTCCAAAGTATTCTGCGGCTGCGCGAACGAGTTCGGCGCGCAGCCGAATACGCGCACGTGCCCGGTCTGCCTGGGCATGCCCGGCACTTTGCCAGTATTGAACCGGCTGGCGGTGGAATACGCCGTGAAGGCCGGACTGGCCATGAATTGCACGATTGCGGGCTTCAGCAAGATGGACAGGAAGAACTACTTCTATCCGGACATGTGCAAGGCCTACCAGATATCCCAGTTCGATCTTCCCTTCTGTCGTGATGGATACGTTGAAATCGAAGTGGACGGCGCCAGGAAGCGCATCGGGATTGAACGCATCCATCTGGAGGAAGACGCAGGCAAGCTCAATCATGACCCCTATGCGCAGGGAACCCTCGTCGATTACAATCGCTGCGGCGTGCCGCTCATTGAAATCGTAAGCCGTCCGGACATGCGTTCGCCGGAAGAAGCGCGCCTGTTCATGGAGGCTGTGAAGGAAATATTGGAATACAGTGGCGTATCCGACTGCAAAATGCAGGAAGGGTCGCTGAGGGCGGATGTGAATCTTTCTCTGAGACCGTTTGGTCAGGAAAAACTGGGAACCCGTTCGGAGATGAAAAACCTCAATTCACTTCGCGCCATCCATCGCTGCGCTGTGGCTGAAGCAGAAAGGCAGGAAACGCTGCTTCTGGCTGGAAAGAGCATCGTGCAGGAAACCCGCCGGTGGGATGACAACAAGGGGGAGAGTTTTTCCATGCGCAGCAAGGAAGAAGCCATGGACTACCGATATTTCCCCGAACCGGACCTGGTGCCGATTGTCATCGATGCCGAATGGCTCGCGCGAATCCAGGCTGGTCTCCCGGAATTGCCGCAGGCCCGCCGCCTGCACTATGTCTCGGATTTGGGTATTCCCGCCTACGATGCGGGACTTCTGACCGGAACCATCCAGACCGCCGACTTGTTTGAACAGACAGCCGTCGTTTGTGGAAACCCGAAAGCTGCCAGCAACTGGATTATGGGTGAAATCCTCCGCCGCATGAAGGAACAGGAGGGTGATTCCCTCGAACCCGGTATCAACGGAGAACAGCTGGGAACCATCATCCGTCTGGTTGAACAAGGGGAAATCACTCAGGCCTCAGGCAAAAAATTGCTGGAAACCATACTCGGGACAACTGATAATCCGACGATCCTCATGGAGCGGATGAATTTGAGGATCCAGAGGGATGAAGGGGCTGTAGCCGCCGCCGTGGCCCGGGTAATGGAACAGAATCCGCAGGCTTTGGCAGATTGGCGTGCCGGCAAAGGCAAGGCAGTCGGTTTCCTGATGGGACAGGCCATGGGCCTCCTGAAGGGAAAAGGGGATCCGGGCCAGGTCAAGGCTGCCTTGGAAGCCGGATTGAAAGAACTGGAATAGAGTCGGCACTGGAACTGAAGCTGAATGATTTGAACAGGAACGGCATGCAATTCCGACGCGTGCTGACAAAGCGCGAATTGGACGACAACGGTGGGATTGACTTTTAATGAACCGGAAGGGGACTGCGAAATGAGCTACATCGAAGGCAAGGGTCCATGGACTGAGGGCTTGACAGAACGGGATGATGGGACCACTGTCGTCGAAGGGTTTGTCCACCGTATCCGCGATATGGGCGGGTTCACTTTTCTTGTCATCCGGACCGGCCGGGCAATGGTTCAATGCGTGATGGATGAATCCGTAAAGGAATTGTCTGGCAGATCGCTGGAAACAGGGGATACCGTCCGGCTTGAGGGAGTGAGTGTTCCCGAACCCAGAGCCTCGGAAGGTTTTGAAATCCGCATCCGGAATGTGGAAATCCTGTCGCGCCCATGTTCCCAGCCCCAGGTTCCGCTGACGCGGCGCAACATGAACATCAGCATTGATGTGAACCTGGACAACAGGCCCATTTCCTTGCGGCATCCCCACGAACGTGCCATCTTCATCATCCAGGAAGCTTTGGTGCAGGCTTTCCGCCTGTACCTTTCCGGAAAAGGTTTCACCGAAGTACATACGCCGAAAATCCAGTCGGCTGGGGCAGAGGGCGGCGCCAACATCTTCAAGCTGGATTATTTTGGTCATCCGGCTTTTCTCGGACAGAGCCCTCAGCTCTACAAGCAGATGATGGTGGGCGTCTTCGGGCGCGTGTTCGAAGTGGCGCCCGTCTTCCGCGCCGAAAAACACAATACCACGCGCCATCTGAACGAATACATCAGCATGGATTTGGAGATGGGCTTCATCCGCGGGATGCAGGACATCATGGATACGGAGACTGCGTTTCTCAAGTTCGCCATGCAGTACGTGAAAGAGAAATGTCCGGGAGAGATTGCGCTGCTCGGAGCCGTTGTCCCCGACATCAGCCGGATTCCCGTCATGAAGTTCAAGGATGCGAAAAAGACCGTTGTGGAATATTTTGGGAAAAAACTTGGGGGCCATGGCGATTTGGATCCGGAAGAGGAAGTGCTGCTGTGCGAATATGCCAAAAAGGAACTTGGCAGCGAGTTCATCTTCATCACGCATTATCCGTCTCCCCGCAGGCCCTTCTATGCGATGGACGATCCGGAAGATCCAGGATATGCTTTCAGCTTCGACTTGCTATTCCGTGGTCTTGAAATCACAACCGGAGGTCAGCGTGTCCATGACCACGCCATGCAGGTTTCCAAGATGCGCGAACATGACATCGATCCGAACGAATTCAAGGACTACCTGCAAATCCATGCCTGCGGCATGCCTCCGCATGGCGGCCTGGGTCTTGGATTGGAACGCCTCACCCAGCAGCTGCTTGGCTACAGGAACATCCGCCAGGCAAGCCTGTTTCCAAGGGACATGAAACGCATGCTGCCGTGACGGGCATATCTGACAAGAGTCAGTGCTGCCGTGACGGGCATATCTGACAAGAGTCAGTGCTGCCATGATGGGCATATCTGACAAGAGCC
>CAZFWQ010000116.1:9486-10377 GCA_964522755.1 uncultured Oscillospiraceae bacterium
ACAGGAACATCCGGCAGGCGAGCCTTTTCCCCAGGGACATGAAGCGCATGCTGCCATGACCTGCATTTGAGAGAGAGAACCACATGTTGCCATGACCTGCATTTGAGAGAGAGAACCACATGCTGCCATGGCGGGCATTTGTGATAGAAAATGCAGGCGGAAAACCATCTTCATGTGCAAATCAGAGATTTTACTTATAAAAAGCCTAAAAAATGAAATTCCGGTTGACTGAACTTGCATATGATGATATGTTATTGGCAGATGTTCAATGAATGTGGAAACAATGGCGTTTCAACTGTATGGTTGTTGCGCCATTTTGCCATTTTTTTATCCTCGATAGTACGTCCTTCTATTGCCCACTGCGTATTAAGCCGCTTGAAAGGAGACTCCCGATGGAAAAATGTTGTTCAGAAAACTTCACGTCCGGCATGTTCGGGTCCATGGTTTTCAATGAGTCCGTCATGCAGGAGCGCCTGCCGAAATCCACCTTCAAGGCGCTCAAGAAGACACTCAAGGAAGGTTTTGCGCTTGAGGCCGGCGTCGCCGAGGTTGTCGCCAGCGTCATGAAGGACTGGGCGGTCGAAAAGGGCGCAACCCACTATACACATTGGTTCCAGCCCTTGACAGGCATCACCGCGGAGAAGCACGATTCTTTTGTTTCTCCCACGGAAGACGGCAAGGCCATCATGGAATTCTCCGGCAAGGAACTCATAAAGGGGGAACCTGACGCGTCCTCCTTTCCGTCCGGCGGTCTGCGCGCCACATTTGAAGCCCGCGGATACACGGCATGGGATTGCACATCCCCTGCATTCGTCAAGGACGGCACCCTGTATATCCCGACAGCCTTCTGTTCCTACACGGGAGAGGCACTCGACCTGAAGACCCCCCTGC
>CAZFWQ010000117.1:0-5837 GCA_964522755.1 uncultured Oscillospiraceae bacterium
AGGCTGTACAGCCCGGCCTCAAAGCGGAAGGGGAGCAAAAGGTTTTCCTCTTTCAGGCTCAGGAGATAGCGGATGTTCCGCTCCTGCTTCGTCATGGCCATACCGGAAAGCAGTTCTGTTTTGGTTCCGCATGACTGCATTGCCTCTTTCATGGGCTTCCTCCTGAAGGTTGAAGTGGCTTGATGCCCAACGTGAAAATCGCCGAACTGAGCGCTACAGCATCATCACAGATATTGAAAGAGCCGAATTGAGAATTGCCGCATCATAATGATGCGCATCCTACATATCATACCACCGGGCCGTCGTCATGGCGACCAAAGACTATCCCGTTCCATAAAACGATGGCCTTCCCTGATGGCATCGGGTATCATGGAATGGATGGCATGTTGCGGGTATCCCGGCATTGAAAGGAATTCACATGATTCGCGACAACCCGGTCGAATCAATAAAAGAAAATTTGAGAGCCGGAGCATTTGACGGACTTCATCATGTCACCATGCCGGAACTCCCCGCTGTCGCGGAGATTCTGGCTGATGCATTCCAAAACGACGCATTCAACGTCTACCTTTTTCCGGACGCCGACGCCAGGCACAAGGCTTTTCGAATCATCTACGGCACCATGCTCCGCCTGATGCTCCATACGGGTGAAATCCACGCCACATCGGAAAAACTTGAAGGCGTCATCGTCATTGGCCTGTCGCGCAAAAAGGGCGACAAGGGAGACAATACGCGGCGTATGAGAAACGATGCGAGGCACATGGGAAACAATGCGCGGCACATGGGCATGCGAAGAATATCCGGCATGATCCGGGGCATCCTGAATGCCTTGGCCATGCCATTCCGAATCTCACGCGTCACGAAGATCGGAGAGTTGCTGCGCCGCTCCGGGAAGGTCAGCTGGTCATACAAAAAACTGCATGACAGTTACAAACGATATGAGCCGGACCTGCCGTACCTTTCCCTTGATTTCATCGCAGTTCGGCCGGAACTGCAGGGAAACGGCTGGATGGGACGCATGATGCGGCCGCTGCTTGAAGAGGCGCGTGATCATGGGCGCATCGTGGTCCTCAACACGGAAACACCGGACAATGTGCCCATCTATGAGCATTATGGATTCACAGTCGATGAGCGTATCGAGGTATTTCCAGAAACGCTTGAATACAAGGTGATGTCCTGGCGGCCCAAGGGGTGACTGCCTTCGGACTGCCGTTTCTTCGCAGCCAAAGGCCTGACTGCCTGCAGCCAAACATGTCAAATACAAAATGAAGCATAGAGCGGGATGGTTTTTTTACCATCTTCATAGCCAAAATTCTTCGTTGACAGTTTCATCGCATACGCAGGCTTATGGGTGTCCATATAGATGCCAAGGCTTTTTGCCCTCGTGTTGTCAGCAGATTTCACTTCAATCGGAATGATTTTGCCATCTCTTTGTATCAGAAAATCAACTTCGGCTCCTCTTTCCGACATCCAGTAAAAGCTTTTGAATCCGTTTGCTGCAAGTTGAATACAGACATAGTTCTCAAACATCCCCCCCTTGAAGTCGTCCAGTTCTTCTGAAAGGAACAGCGCATCATTGGCAATGATATCCTTCTTAGCGCACAACAGTCCGACGTCGGATACGTAGGCTTTAAATGAATCAATGTCCCGATTGTCTTCCAGTGGCTTCTTCGGATTCACCACACGGTGGATGCGGGTAACAATGCCGGAAAGCACAAGCCATTCGATCGCATTTTCAAATTCAGCGGCCCTTGCACCCGACTTGACAAGCTTGTATTGAAACCTCGTGTTCTTCTTGGACAACTGCACCGTCAGATTATCGTATACCAACCTCGTTTTCTTGATTTCATTCTGATTGTTGTACTTGCTCATATCGTTGAGATAGCTTGTCAATATCATGTCCTGCAAATGACGCACCAAAATAAAGTCTTTCGTTTCTAGGTATTTATCCACGCAATCCGGCATGCCCCCGACAACAAGATATTGACGGTAGTACGCGAGGGCAGCATCATGCAATGCGAATGGCATGGGAGAATCATTTTCAAAACAGGTTCTGATTTGCCCGACAAGTTCCCTCTCTCCAAACGCAAGCAGGAATTCTTCCATGTCCATCGGATAAAGTGTTTTCATGTCCACTTTTCCAACAGGAAAAGAGTACTTCTCCCTGTTTACTGCAACGCCAAGCAAACTTCCGGCGGCAATGACGTGATAGGCCGGGGCGTTTTCACAAAAATACTTCAGAGAAGTGAGTGCGCGTTCGCAAAGTTGAATCTCATCCAGAATGATCAGTGTTTTTTCCCTAATGATTGTCTGATTGGAAATTCGAGACAGAATCGGTATCAGATAGCCCGGTTCGATCTTTTCTTCAAACGTTTTTGAAAGAAGAGGATCTGATTCAAAATTAAAATAGGCAACATTTTCGTATTGCTCACGACCAAACTGGAGAATCGAGAATGTTTTTCCCACTTGCCTCGCCCCTTGCAAAATCAAAGGTTTCCGGCTTGGACTGTTCTTCCATTCTGTCAGGTATTTCATGATTTTCCGATACACAACAACACCTCCGATAGGGTTCCATCGCAAGCATATCATTTATTCATGTTGTTTTCAACAGTATTATCATATATATACACAATATTCGACATCAATTATATTAACTATTTAACACCATTCAACACGTTGTTTCGAGGCAGCGTTTCTCCAAGCATTTGACCGACTGACTCAAATCTCTATCCGAACACCTTCCAAATCAGATCCGCCACGGCGTCCTCACCATGGCTCGAAACCACGATGTCCGCCAGGGCCAGGATGTCGGGATGCGCATTTTCCGGCGCAGCCGCGATACCCGCCGCACGGAGCATCTCGGCGTCATTTTCGTAGTCTCCGATGGCTATGGTCTTCTCCACCGGGATTCCAAGATGCCCACGCAGCCATTCCAACGCCATACCCTTGGAAACACCTTTTGGCAGCAATTCCAGGCAATTGTCCGAAGTCAGCACCATTTCAGACTTGTCCGCCATGGAATGCGCGTTCAGATATAAACGGAGTTCTACCAGACGCATAGGCGTTGAAATGAAGATCAACTTGAACACATCATCGCGAATATCCGAAACATCTGTCTTCGAAAAATTTGGGCGTTCTTTTTCCGGCAATTCATCCACCCACTCGCCGCCGGAAAGGACGGCGATGCGATCCGTCTCGAAGGCCATCACCGTGATGTCTGGGAACAGGCGCATCACGTCAAGAAGGCATTCCTCCACCTCGGAACGTTGAAAACACTGTAATTGCAGGAACTCCTGCTTATCGTAATCATACACGCCGCCGCCGTTGTAGATGATGGCCGGGCAGTTGATTGGCAAATCATGGATTTGAGTCCATGCGGAAAAGTGAGTGCGACCCGTTGCAACCGAAAAGAGGCCTCCACCCCGTACGAATTCGACAATGGCCGTCCTGTTTCCTTCGGATATCGTACCGTCAGGTGAAAGCAGCGTACCATCCATGTCGCTGAGGAGCAGGTATCCGTCGTATTTACCCAAAATCATAATCCTTCCCGTGCATTCATATTGCAATCCCTTTGCATTCACTTTGCATATGCTTTCCAACTGTGAGCAGAAAAAAACACTTGCGCCCACGTGCTTTGTATACCATACAATCCGCCCCTGTGGCAACCCTTTGAACGAATTGACATGCCGGTGCGGATTGATTGCATTGGAGCGTATTGATTCTGCCGACGCGGATTGACTGCATTGGAGCGTATTGATTCTGCCGGCGCGGATTGACCCGGCTTGGAATCAATAGTATGATAAGGTCTGCAATAAGCTTATGTCCGCATTCATATTCTTGGTTTCAGGAGGAAATTCTCTGATGAAGACAAAAGGCGGAATAGTTAGAATCATCATATTGGCGATCATTCTGGCGGCAACTGTCATCCTTGAAATCCTGCACCTCTACGGGAACAGTTCCTACCCCTCCGCACATGCGGTTTGCCCCCTTGGCGGGCTTGAGAATCTATGGACCTGGTTTGCGGGCCAATCAAATCTGCAAAAGCTGTTCTCCGGAACCATGACGCTCTTTTTCTTCACCCTTGTGTTTGCGCTGATTTTTGGCAGAAGTTTCTGCGGCAATCTTTGTCCCTTTGGCGGGCTTTTTGAATTCGTCGGCAAATTGACAAAGAAAAAATTCATGCTTCCGCCCGCCGTGGATAAACCCCTGCGCTATCTGAAATATGTCATTCTGGTTCTCATCACGTACATGGCCTGGAAAACTGCAACCTTATGGATTTCACCTTATGACCCATATGCCGCTTTTGCGCACGTCTGGAAAGGCGCGGAAGTCTTCAATGAATACTTCATCGGCTTTTTGATTCTGGTTGCATGCCTATTGCTCTCACTTGTTTATGAGCGCTTTTTCTGCAAGTATCTATGTCCGGCCGGAGCCTTGTACGGCGTTGTTTCCAAAATCAGCCCGCTGAAGATCAAAAGAAATCCCTGCATCAACTGCAGGAAATGCAGCATGAAATGCCCGATGAACATAGACGTGGCCAAATGCGACACGGTGAACAGCGCCGAATGCATCGCATGCGGCATTTGCGTCAACGTATGCCCGAATCCGGCAAAATATATCGGGTTTTCATTTTTCAGAAAATCAACGAAACCCCTGACGATCGTATTGATTACTGCCATTGTCTTCTTTGGCAGCCTGCTGGTCTTTGACGGCTTGGGGTTGTACCAGGTATCTATCCCAACCATACAGCAAGTTGAACAGGAAGGAACCTTCCTGAAAATCGGAGACCTCAGGGGCTCGATGTCCATTGAAATCGGCGCGCAATATACCGGAAAGTCGCTTGAAGATTTTTATGCCATCATGGAGATACCAAAAAATGTCGCGAAAGAAACCTTGCTTAAAAACATCAACCAGCAAGTGCCGGATTATGATTTTCACGTCATGAAGGCAAAAAAGGCGAGTGAGTAGGGTACGGAAGGCTCTCAGGTCTTTGTTTTCATTCGGTCACGGCTTGTTTTCAGGCCTTTGACTTCAGTTGCCCGCTGCCGGTACCTGAGTTTGCGATTGCAGTCAGCCTCAGCGACTTATTCCATCTCGGGCAAAAAGGCGGCATTGTGTTCGAGCACATCTGCAAGCAGCGCTTCCGCGGGGTAATGGGAACCGATGAGCGGATGAATCATCAGCGCCTGGTACAGCAGGCTGCGGCTTCGTTTCATGGCGCCGTCGATCAGCATCTGCTCGTAGCACTTCATTGTGACGACCAGGGGAATGGCCGTTTTGGGCAGGGGCTCCACAGGCATGGCCTTCAGATCATTCATCAGTGTCATCACGGGAACCTCGACAAAAGCATCGTCGGGGAGTTCGCGCATGATTCCGTTGTTTCTCACGACAGCGTAATGAATCCGCCTCTCACCCGAAACGATCCCCTTGATGATGTTCACGACAACCCGTGAATACCCGTATCCGCCGCGTTTCGTAAGCCCTTCGGGGATGCAGTCGCTTTTTTTATACTCTTCCACCAGCGCCTCGTCGATTTCCTTCACTTGTTCGGATCGCAGCTTCTCCTGGGCAGCCTGTTTCACAACTATTTTTTCACGCATGTAGAAGTATGCGCAGTATGGGTTAGGAATGAATCCCACGGCTTTGACCAGTTTCGCCGGAAAACCGGAAACCTCGTCCGCAAAGCCATTCACATAATCGTCATATCTGTTCTCACCTTTGATCATGATCCTGTCGGTGAATGTCAGATGGTTCAGTCCGCGCCAGCTGATGAAGAAATCTTCGTCGGCCTCCACGCCGAAATGCCTCTTCAGGTGGTCCGCGAACCCGATGTAGCCGTT
>CAZFWQ010000117.1:5847-10317 GCA_964522755.1 uncultured Oscillospiraceae bacterium
GCCGTTGCAGACACCCAGCACCTTTTTGACGCCGAGTTTGTCAAGCGACTCCGAGAGCAGGCCGGCCGGATTGGCGAAGTCCAGCACCCATGCATCCGGCGCGAGTTCATTGACTGCCTTCGCAATTTTTTCAATTTCGTAATAACTTCGCAGGAACGCCGCGAAACCGCATACGGTAACCGTTTCCGTAAATGGAATCTTGTGCTTGCGTCCCAGGTGTTCATCATCTATCCGGGCGTCGATTCCTCCGACGCGGAACTGCACAAGTACGAAATCCGCCCCGCGCACGGCGTCCTCATAATTGTCCGCATAACTGACGCGAACAGGTTTGCCCATGTTCAGGAGAATCCTTTCGCAAAGTCCTCCGACTGCATCGAGCCTCGCACTGTCGATGTCCATCAGCCTCAGTTCGACTTCGCCGAAAATATCCGCGTTGTCCGCAATCAGTTTCACAAGTTCCGGGGTAAATATGCTTCCTCCGCCTATGACGCCCAGCACCAGCTTTTTCGCATTCACGGCCATGTTCTTCACCTCATCCATATGCTTTGCACCCTTTTGTGTTAACCGCGGCATGCTTGTCATGCCATTTCATTCTGAATCTTCTCGTATTCCCTGTCGTATCGTTCATGGTCCGCCAATGCGGGAAGATATATCCTGTCATATACTTCGCCGTAATGCCGGGCTGCTGCGGGATCCGGTTCAAATACCCTTTCACCGAGTGATTTCGATATCTCGGCGGCTTCACTTCTGCTGCCATACACGCCGCTGCCGATTCCCGCGAGCAGCGCCGCGCCCATCGCAGTCGCCTCGACGATATCGGGGACTGTCACCGGCACGCCGAGCACGGACGCCTTCAACCTGCACCATGCGGGACTCAGGGCCGCGCCTCCTGTCTGGATGAACTTCTTGAAATCCTTGCAGGCGGGAAGGAGGACCTCGAACATCATTTTTGTCTGGAAAGTCAGTCCCGTCACTGCTCCACGGAAAAAGCCCATGGCATCCGTCTGATGCGTGATCCCCAGAAAGGCGCCCGACAGGCCCGGCGGGTTGAAATCCGGAACAAGCCGCCCGAACAGATGCGGCAGCATGAGCTCCCTGCCATATGGCGCAGCCTGTTCGAGGCCATTGAAATAGACCGGCCAGTCGGGCGGGGCACCGCCGGGCACTGTGAAAAGATTTCCCCGAATCCATTCAAGCTGGCCGGTTCCGATGCACTCCACCGTAAAGCTGGCACCGTCTGACATGGCAGAATGATCTATCAGCGTTCTGATTCCGGGCCGGAAAAAATCTGTCCTCGCCGGCAATTCCGGGAAAGTCGTCAGCATGTCGCAGGTGCCCGTGACATTGAGTATGGTTCCCTTTTCCTCCGCCGCGCAGGCAAAGGCGGCCGATATGTAGTCGTGCGCCCCCACGGAAACCGGCATGCCAACGGGAAAGCCCGTCAGTTCCGATGCTTCGGAGGTGATTCCGCCGATGCGTTCCCCGCCCGGACGGGCTTTCATCAGCGCGGAAGACGGCAGGTTCGCCGCATCGGCGAGTTCATGCCACCAGTCGTCCGTCCGCCAGTCCCATAACGACATGGAATCCGCCGCACTATGGGAAATGGCCCTAATCCCCGAAAACCTGTATGCGATATAGTCGGAAACGGTCAGGATGCAGTCAAGACCCTCAAAGGCGCCGGGATCTTCCATCCCCGTGGCAAGAAGCCTTATGGCCAGGTTGTTTTCCTTGGGATAGCCGGTGATTCTGAAACATTCCCCGTGGTCATATTTATCCATCCATTCATCGGCCTTTGCCTGCCGGGAAACATCCTTGAAAATCGTGTAGACGGGTGCGCCGTCCTTCCCGATGAAAACTGGAACACACCCAACAGCGGCGACGGCCACGCCCAACACGCGGCATGGTTCCGGAACACGTCCGAGTACCGCGCGGCAGGACTTCGCGACGAAACGGTAAAGCAGCTCGAAATCCCAGAAACGCCTGCCGTCTCTTTCCGCGTGGGTGCTTCTTGTGGAGAATGCGTCCTGGGACACAGCCCTGCCATTCAAATCATACAGGACGCAGCGCGTGCTTGTGGTGCCCACGTCGATTCCCGCCAAAAGTCCTTTCATCCAACACCTCCATGCAACGGGCAAAGATCCGGCAGGATATGTCGATTCAATGACTCAATCCTGTAAATGCGCTGAATGAAATATATAGTCGCATAAATATCGGCGCATTCACAGGTCTTCCTGGTGATTCGCCGCGAAGCATGTAAGGTCTGCTCTGCTAAAAAGACCGGCCGCTTCTGCCACGCATGATTTCCCTGGCGCGACCCGCATCTGCGGCGACTATGTTCAGAAAGATCGGACGTCCGGGCAATTCTTTTTGAAGGACGGACAAGTCTGCTTCATCCAGTGATCCCCAAAGCACAAGTCGTTTCCCGGCTTCCAGTATGCGACGGAAAACCGGAAGCATTTCCTCAATCGAAGGCCCTCCGACATCTTTGTTCACCTCAATGGCCTTCAAACCGTCCAACTCCAGCAAACTGTCAAGGATGTGGAATGAAACAGGATGCAGGTGAATGGCCGTATAATCGTAATTTCTGCAGATTTCCTCATCCATCCCCCGAATGAATGCATTGTACCACGCCGGCGACAAAAGAGCGGAGCCATCCTCCTGGAACCAGATGCACCTTCCTGGCGTCCACAGGTGATAGAATCCAATCGCATGCCCACCATGAAATGCAGGGATCAGTTCGAACTGTTTTCTGACAATCTCCAGATAGGAGCGGGTGACGGTTCCCGCCATCTCCAGCATCTTTTCGGGCACGTCGTTCATCTCGTATATCATCCGCATCTGGCCCATCAAAGCACCCATCATGTCGGACGGTCCCCGAAGAATCGGCTGGCCGACGGGAAATCTTCCCTTGGAAAGGGATACAAGCTTTTCGGTGAATTCCATGTACTTCTGAATCCACGCGGAACCAAATGCGGATTGTGCCGGAGGGGAAAATTCCGTCGCTTTCAGAATCGGCTCCGTGACGAAGCTGCCGGACCCCGCAAAGACAGGACACCCAAGAATGGCTTCCATCCATGGAATTGCCGTGAATGGTTCCGCCACCCAGAACCCATCCTGTCCAACCTGTTCAGCCTGCTGAAACATCCTTTCATAGTCGGAAAGAAAATCGTCGACATGAACCATATCCGGTCTTATCTCCATGCCCGGTTTCAGAAGATCCCTCGCAGCACGGAACTGCGTGGCGAAAAAGTAATCTCCGAACCGGAAGCTGATGGGGAACCTGTCGACTTTTTCATCATGCCAGAACTGTTCATGCAATTTCAACCGTTCATTGACAGATCCACTCATATGCAGACACCCGCCTTTTCCTCCGGAGAGATTGCAATGTGGCATTGGCGCTTGATTCGCCATTGGCGCCTGATGTGGCATTGGCGCCTGATATGCCATTTGCATGCAGTATTCCATGGAAATCTCAAATTACATAATGAAAAAGCCAATCACCTTACAGCATTCAATACTTCGTGTCGAACCGCCAGGGCTTTCCCCCGGCGATTGCACCGCCGTCGACATTGATCAGCGCGCCGGTGATGTATCCGGAAGCGCCCGATGCAAGCAGGATGGTTATGCCGACAAGCTCCGCCGGCGTTCCGGGACGCTCCGCCGCAATGCGTTCCCGCAGATAGCCTGCCCGGTGTTCATCGGACCAGGTGACCGCGGTCAGGGGGGTCAGGATATGACCCGGTGCAATCGCATTGGCCTGGATGCCGAACTTCGCCCATTCGATGGCCATGGAACGGGTAAGCGCGGCCACGGCGCTTTTGGTGGCGCCGTATACCGATACCCCTCCGAGCATGGATGTCGAATTATAGGATGCCATGTTGATGATTTTGCCTCCGGTTTTCATCATGCTTTCCCGGACAACCGCCTGTGTCAGAAAGTACAGACCCTTGAGGTTGACGCCCATGATGCGGTCATAGGTCGCCTCTTCGACGTCAAGAAACCCCTCGCGCCTGTTGATGCCTGCGCAGTTGATCAGCACATCGATGCGCCCGTACCGGAAAAGGACGTCGCTGACGCATTTGTGGACAGAATCCATGTCGGAAATATCAAGGACGTATCCGGAATGACCGTCCCCGCCCAACTCGTCAACCAATGCCTGCATCGCTGGCATTGCCAAATCGGCAAGCGCCATCTCCGCTCCGACCCCTGCCAGGCCCCTGGCCAATTCGCTGCCGATTCCTCCGGCAGCGCCAGTCAGGAGGACAACTTTGCCTCGCAGGGAAAAAAGCTTCTCCAGATTTTCCGATATGTTCATCCGCTTTTCCTTCCTTTGCCTGGAAACCAAGTGGACCATCGATCCGTGTTCCGTGAATATCCTGCATCATGCCCCGTCATCGGGTTTCTGAAACACAATGATGGTCATTTTCCGGGCCGAATCTCAATTCCAGCCAGTTCTTCATGGAATGGCGG
>CAZFWQ010000118.1:0-9860 GCA_964522755.1 uncultured Oscillospiraceae bacterium
TTCATGGCCGCCAAAAGAGCCGTCATTCACATTGATATCCGACCGCGCACTTTTATGGATTGTGTTGTGCAAAATATTGATTCTGCTGCAAACGGACAGATTCACGCCCGTTGATTGCTTTTCAAACATGCCGACATGAAAAATGTGATTGTTGGAAATCGTGATGTCTCTGGGATAATCATCACTTGCCGGACCCATATGCGAAGGATTTCGAATGCTTGCCGCATGGATTTGATGTTCAGGATACAGTTCATGCTCCCAAAAAGACGGATCATCCACAGCGTTTGAGCTGCCGACTACTTGAATGGCCGAAGCTCCGATATGGATCATTTCATTATCATCAATCACATGCCCTTTGTTGTATCCATGCAGAAACACAGCGTTACCGCCGATATCCGCAAAGCTGCACCTGCTGATTTCCATCTTTTCCGCGTTTTCCGCATACACGACACCGGACCTTACAACAGCCCAATCACCGCGTAAAAGTGGAATATATTGTTTGACCGGTTCGTCTATCGTAAACATTGTCCTTTTCGTGTTTTTGAATTTTAGTCCTGAAAGCTTAATGTTCCTGATTGGATTTGAACTGCTATCGCCTTTGATACGAAATATTTCCGAACATGCGGCAGCCTCGAAAACAACAGATTTGTCTTGAATGTCTATTGCATTGCCGGGATAGAAATAAAGCATTCCCGTTTCAGAATCATAAAACCACTCTTTTTCGGCGTCCAGCTCTTCAAGGATATTCTCCGCCACCATTGCGTTTTTCATGTAATGGCTTCCACGATTATTGTCGCCAATCCATCTGAGGTCCAAACCACATGGCGAATCCGGGTTCTTGCCGGTTATCCTGTAATCGTTGCCACCCCAGCCGTGCTCGTGCAATGCGCGGATAACACCTGTTTCAGGGTTTGCCCAATTCAGGGAACGCTCCTTGATCGTACTCTCATCGGCAACCCCTCCAAGAGGCACAACTCCATCGGATAGATTCGGATATCGCGCCATGATTTGCGGCACGCCATTGACAAACAATCCATCAAACGCAAGTCCCCTGCCAACATAGGCGGTTTTCACCGCAGGATTGGCACTGCAATCATCCCAAGAGAGATCTTGAAAAATCATTGATCCGGACAACTCGACACGCTCTTCGTGATAAGCGCAAAAGAGCATGTTCGAGTCCGATTCATCAAGTTCAAGCGGCTTGGAAAAGAAATACTTCCCTTCACGAACATATATGGAGGTTGATGTTCGTGAAGGGTGTACCCTTGAAAAATCCATTGCCTTTTCCAGGGAAGCAAACGGTTTTCTTATTGTTCCTTCGCCATCAATATCACTGCCTGCGGTCGAAACATATAATATCAAGTCTTCCATTGATAATCCCTACCCAAACAATATGTCAATATTCCAGGAACCTGTTCTCCCATTGTGCTATCGCGGCTGCAGCCTGACTGACGACAGCTGAAACCCTTGTCCATTGGTGCATGACAGGCTTGTGGCTTTGATTGAAATGCGGTGCTGCCCTTCTGAATCAACGCTGACTGTTCCGGCAGAATAAGTTCTCTGCTGATATCCTGTCGTAGGTACGCCAGTATCCTCAATCAACAGATGATTTACATTTTCCCCACATTCTATATCGATCTTATGTCCAAAATCCCACAAACCCCAGAAATTTGAGCTTAACGACACCATCACGTCATATTCACCGGGATGTGCGCATAAGAATTCCCAGCTTAGCCAATCCGAAGTGGAAGACCAGTTCTTGACAATCCCAGTGATATTGACGGTCATCCTCGGACATTCGTCCGACGAGTGAATGGAAGACAGGCAGGCAGGAAACTCGATGCAGCCAGAATCATCTTCGATAATCCTCGTCTCCACTTGCATTTTGTCCTCAAACTGAACCATCAGCACGCTGGCATTGTCATCCGGCGCGTCACCCGGCAAATGAATGACAAGCCGATCATATCCAAGCATACCGCAGGGTTCCTGCGACCACTTGATGCTTCTTCCGGGATCAGCCAGCAATTTGACAGCCGCTATCTTGCTTTTGATGCCCGTCAATGCAATTACTTCGTTCCATTCATATACATGCAGGTACAGCCTGTCATCCTTCGCTGTAATCCTTCCCCAGGAAGGCTTTATGGGGAATGGCGAAGCCTTTGAGGCATAAATGGACTCACTGTTGGTTTTCATCCATTCTCCCAGGCCTTTCAGCCTTTCCTGCGCCTCTCCGGGGATGACCCCCAGCGAATCCGGCCCCACATTCAACAAATAGTTGCCGCCCAAACTGGCAATGTCAACAAGCTGATGGACCAATTCCCTGACATCGCGATACCGATTGTCGGGTTTGTCGTTATAACCCCATGCATCACAGATGGTCATGGGCGTTTCCCAATCGACTCCGGTGCCAAATCCGGGAATCTCGCAATCACCCAGGCTGAAATAATCGGAATCCACAGAGTCACCAACCCTGCTGTTAATCAGGCAATCCGGCTGCAGCTCCCTGACCAGGTCAATCATTTCCTGCGCCTGGTCCGGACGAATCAGGGATGGCGTATCAAACCAGATGATTCCGATTGGCCCGTATTGGGTGAGTAGTTCCCTAAGCTGAGGCTTGTCAAATTCGTCCAAATATATCTGCAGATTTTTCTTGCATTCTTCAGGATAGTCCCAAAAATTTCCATAATTACCGTATCTGCTTGGTGAGCTGGCTTCCAGGCTTTGTGCATGCGGGTGGCGCCATTCGCGCACGTGGGAATAGTAAAAACATAAGCGCAATCCATGCTTCCGGCAGGCCAGGGCAAGCTCGTCCATGACATCACGCCCGAAAGGTGTTCCATCCACGATGTTATAGGGGCTTACTTCTGTTTTGAACATTGAGAAGCCATCATGATGCTTGGCCGTGATGACGATGTATTTCATTCCCGCATTTTTTGCCAACAGGACCCATTCTTCGGCATCAAACAAAACAGGATTGAATTCGCCCGCCAGCTTCTCGTATTCCTTCACCGGAATGCGATCCTGATACATGACCCATTCGCCTTTGGCTTTCAGGCTATAAATACCCCAGTGGATGAACATACCGAATCTGCTTTCGCTCCACCAGGCTTTCTTTTCGCTGTTTTCCGCCACTATGCTGTTATCCATGACGAAGACCTCCTTTTTCATGTTTTCGACATTTCGGATTCCAGAGCCTTCCAATAAGCGTTTCAGGCTGTCTTTTTCGCATTGATTCCTGTCCATTTCTCAACCATATTGTAAAACTCATCCACATCAACCGGTTTTGAAAGGTAATCATCCATGCCGGCTTCCAGACACTTCATCCTGTCTCCTTTTATCGCGAAGGCCGTCATTGCGATGATTGGCGTATGCATTTCATGAGACCTCTCTGATTCCCTGATGATGGCCGTTGCTTCATATCCGTTCATGATTGGCATCTGCAGATCCATCAGTACGATATCAAAGCTGTCCTGCCCAAGAACATCAACAGCTTTTTTGCCATTTTCAGCGAAGGCAACCCTCCAGTCTTTTTCTCTTGCAAAGAGTTCAACCACTTTTCTGCAGACCACATCGTCTTCAACGAGCAGGATGCTGATGTCTTTTTTCCCTTCGGATTGATTTGCCTTTGCATGCTCCATTGAAGCAGCATCCGTGCCGGCTTTCTCAAATACACATGTGAAACAGAACCTGCTTCCTATTCCTTCTGTGCTTTCCACCCATATTTCTCCGCCCATTTTCTCCACAAGTCCCTTGCAGATGGAAAGACCCAGCCCGGAACCCCCATATGCATGCTTATTTGCGGCGTCAACCTGGCTGAACCTTTTGAAGAGAAGACCCATTTTGTCAGGGTGTATGCCCATTCCCGTATCCTTAACAGCAAATTCCAGTTTCACATCTTTGTCATTTTGTGTTTCCACTCTTTTGACGGAAATATCGATCCTGCCCTCATTTGTGAATTTAATAGAATTACCCAATAGATTTGAAATAATCTGTCTTAATCTGAAAGGATCACCAACTAGATTGTCATGAACATCCTTGTCGAAGAAAACTTCCATTGACAAGCCGGCGTTCTCCGCAGAAGGCTTGAACAAACTCATGGTTTCGCTTATCACCGTTCCAAGATGAAAGGCTATCTTGTCAAGAGACATTTTTCCGGCTTCAATTCTTGAGTAATCCAAAATGTCATTAATCAGAATCAAAAGTGTTTTGGCGGATGTTTTGGCAATTTCCATCAATTCCCGCTGTTCCGCAGTCAGCTCCGACCTTTCCATCAGTTGAATCATTCCCAGGAACCCGTTCATGGGAGTCCTGATTTCATGACTCATATTGGCAAGAAAATTGCTTTTTGCATTGTTTGCTTCTTCCGCATCGTTTTTAGCCTTGATCAATTCAAGCCCCTGCAGCCTCTTTTCGGTAATATCCTTAACACTCCCAATGCGTGCGATGCTCTGACCGCAATCATCCCGGACGATGATGAACTGGTCATAAAACCAGACATAATGTCCCTCCTTGTGCCTGAAACGATATGTCACGTTATATGCGGTACCTGAGAAATCGGATATATACTCGGCTATCGCACGCTCAACGTCAGGCAAGTCATCGGGATGAATCAGATTCATCAGGGTTTCTTCGGTCAAGGCATTCAACTCGCTTGCGGCATAACCGGAAATCCGCTTGAAAACGGGACTCAGGTAATCATAGGGTTTGGTCAGGAAATTGCGCTTATAAGACGCATCAAGTGAATTTTCCAATATCTCCCGCATTTGCAATTCACTTTTCTTCAAATTGTCTTCATATGCTTTCTTTTCAGATATATCTCTTACATGATGCAGCATGACATCACGGTTTTTCAGAACAAACAAGCTTGAATTGATATCTACCGGAAACACGCTTCCATCTTTCTTCTTATGGTAACGCAGCGGTATCGAGGCTTGAAATTCCTGTGCTGCCGCCCTTGTTTTTTCCGGTTCTGCAGACAAGTCAATGTTTTTCAATCGCATCATTTCACCATGCGAATAACCATAACTGCTGCAGGCAGCATCATTGACTTCCAATATCGAGCCTGATACCTTGTAGACCAGGAAAATCGAATCCCTTTCTGCAAGGAATATATTCCGGAACTTCTCTTCATTCTCCTGCAGCCTGATTTCCAAATTCTTGCGTTCCGTGATCTCAGTAATGGTCCCATTCATCACGAGCGGTTTGCCGTCATCCGTCCACGACGTCACCTTACCCCTGCCCTGTATCCAGACCGGATTTCCGTTCTTGTGCATCATTCGGCTTTCGATGTCATAATATTCCAATTCCCTGCCGAAAACCCTCTTCAACTCCGCCTCGAATTTATCCATATCTTCAGAATGCAAATATTTTCTAAATGTCGTAATACTGACAGGCAGCATTTCATCAAGCGTATAACCTATGATTTGAGCCATGCGTTCATTGAATACCGTTTCCCCTGTTTCGACATTCCATGTCCATGTCCCGACATTCGTGCCTTCAAGTATGTTGGAAATGAGTTCCTTGTTTTTTTGAATTTCTGACAAATGCTCTTTTTCCTTTGTTATATCTATGAAATGTGCCGCAAAATGCATATTTTCAGGAGAAAAGACAATTACTTTGTACCATTTCCCCAAAACCATTGAATATTCTTCAATATCAAGTTCTCCGCCGTTCATTGCAACGTCGCCACATAAACGAATCCATTCAGATTTCCCTTTTTCCAAGCCTTGAAATGACTCCGTGAATTTGCGGCCAATGATATCTGAACGTTTTTTCCCGGTGAGGTTTTCAAAGGCAGCATTCACCTCGACAAATTCATAATCACAAGGATTTCCGTTTCCATCTAGTACTATCCTGTTATACGCATATCCGGATGGAGATTTTTCTATGATTGATTTGTAAAAACTCAGGTCTGATCCCAGGGTTCCATTTACTGCTTTTTTCCTGACATTCATGATAACTCCTAAAATATACCTCGTATCGAGGCAATCGGTTTTACTTATCATGATATTACCACGCACGCAACAGTTAAAACCCCCTTGCCGTCTCTCGAATAGCCGTTGATGTCATTGCAACGGCCACTCGCCTTCAGAAGGTGCATGCTTTCAGATGGTGCGTACAATGCGGCTCTGGCTGTCGGTATACATTTTATGTATCCTTTTCGCCTGATTCTATTATACTGCGTCTGATGAACCATCCATTTTTTTGGAAATGGCACCCGATTATTCAGATTGATTTGACGCCTGCATTCAGAAAGAACGTTCTCTTCATTTCCAATTATTCTCAATCAACTGTCGCAGGATTTTCACAGCTTTCCGTGGTTTCCCATTGTCACCGCTCAATGTGTAGACATCCCTGAACGAAAACTCTAGTTTATTCCCTCTTGCACACGACAGCGTATTGAGAATATCCTTCCGGAATCCCTCTTCATCAAAGTCATGTGTGATTCCCATAAAGTTGGCACTCGGTTTTCTGTGGTAGATAACGCCTTTGCCCTTCAATGCTTCTCCCATGAAGCGTTCATCTGTCCAGGATGCGATGGAGATCTTCCTCAGATTGGAGATTTTGCTGATGTGCTCCTCCCAGAAAGGATGCATCATTTCACAACAGCCGTAGGAGATGAGTCCAAACATCTGAGATGCTTTCAGATAATGGGGGAAAAGAAATTCACCGAACATGCGGGGAGAAAGTCCAATGATTTCGACGTCCATGTAACCCCATAAATCGCGTGAAGTGATAGGAGTCCCTTTTCCACCCGTTACCGGAAGATCATGTGAGAATCCCGCTGAACCCTGCCATAGCAGGTCATTCCCATTGTTCGCAAGCAAAAGGCCTTCCCGTTCATGCCAACGAATCGTCTCCATCAAGTCTTCGGAGATTCTCTCCAACAACTCATGCACCAGTTCCGGTTCGTCCATCATGGACACCATAAGGGATTCCATGCCCATGAGTTCAAGTGCCTGCTCAGTTATGCTGAAACCCATGGGGACAGCGCTCATTCTTACAGGAAGAATGTCTCCGAGTGCATCTTCTACGAACATCTTCCAATGATGGGTCCCTTCCCGATCAACATGTCGGCAGGTGGGCTTTAGCAAGGCAAGGTCTTTTTCCAACTCCTTGACAGGGTACTCATTGTGATACCCGATGCTGCGACCCTTTGCATCTTCAGCGAAAGTTTTTCGGATGCGGATGTCGAAGAGCCGAATATCCGTCAACCAGTGAATACGAAAATAGGGAGCGACAACCTTATCATCTCCGATTTGTTCATGATTCAGGTTTTCCCTTAAGATTTGCAGTTCGATTTTTCTAGCTGCGGGTGAAACGCATTGGAGTGCGGGCAGTATTTCCTCTTCAAATGTGATCGTCTCAAAGCTGAGCATCGGCACATCACCCTTTAATTCGTTGTGACGGAACCAATTCATCTCCCTTTCTTTCATTATGGGGAGAGCAGAGTACTCTTGCTGTCTTTTGGCCAGCTCTCTTATTCGGATTCGTTCCTCCGGGGTGATTGTCAGGTCCATAAAGCAGCCTGCCCTTCTCAATCCGACCTCATGCGGACAACGCGAGGGACTGATGAGATACATGTATCCTCATCAGTCCCGTTTCCTATAGAGTGATGAACGACACGAGGTCTTTCGGATTATCCGGGTCGATCCCAAGTTCAATGGCCTTCCAATAGGCGAAACCCTGCATCACCATCACACCGAAGAGCGCAATTGCCTCAGGAGTTGCCTTCCGGCCCATCACAAACCCGTCATCCGAGTTGTTCAATGGCGCTTCATCGCTGATGGAAATGACTTTGGCCTCCTTGAGCCGGATTTCGGCTGCCATCTTCTCTTCAAGACCCCGGCCATTCCCTCCACTGAGGATGAAAGTCAGCGTGTGATCCCCGGCTGTTACGATGGGGCCATGGCGATATTCCAGCAGGCCATAGTAGTTGCCGGGAAACTGCGCCATTTCTATGCCGATGTATACCCCTTCTACGCAAACGCCATACAGCTTCCCGTTACCAAGGCCAACAGTGTGGGTCCATCCTGGGAAAACATCAACCCATTTCCGTATTTGCGGTTCCACCAGATCGGCAAGTTGATCTGCCTCACAGGAATAGCACAGCAAATCTTTCTCCAAGTCCGAATCATTTCCGACAATGGCCGCCATCAGCACTATGGCGTAGTATAGGTTACTGAAGGAGCGGGTTTGGCATACGCTGGTCTCATTCGCCCATGGAAGCCGTATGCAGGCATCGCACATAGGCAATATGGATGCATCCGGGTATTCAACCAACCCCAGTACCTTGCTTCCATAACATTCCTTGAACATCTTCACGGCCAGCAGCGTTTCCGTGGTGTTGCCCGAACGAGACGGAGCCAGCACCAGCGGTTTTTTGAATGCACCCCGATAATACTCCGGATTCATTACGATATCCCCGCTCTTCACGGCGGTACAGCGGATTCCGGTCTTCTCCTGGATGGTCATGCAGGCGGACATGGACAACCAATAGCTTGAGCCGCAGGCTACCATGACAATTTCACCCGATCGTGCCTCTTCAAACATTTCAAGGACAGCATCCGCCTGAGCTGTCACGGCAGCATGCGTTTGTCTTAACGCTGTTCCCTGCCGGAATATCTCATCATGGGAATGGTACATACAATCCTCCCTTTCTGGTTTACCATCCGGAAATCCTTCCGGTTCAAATTCAGGTTCATTTCAGATGCGCCGTCCGGATCAACCTTTCGGAAGATTCATCATTATTGCAATGAGGACTAAAACTGTGGCAAGTATTGTTTTTGTGCCAGCAGCATCTCATCCACCATCCTGTGGACGGCAGCTCTATCTGATATGTACCCACCGGACAGGATGGCTTCTTCCATCAGCCTGCGATCCCCTTTGAGCGCAGCTTCCACGGCGATTTCCATGCCCGAGAGGAAACGCATGGTGAATCCGGCGAGTATGTCGGGGAATCCATCGAGTTGAACAGGCAGTGGACCGGAAGCCGATGCCACAACAGGAATTTCCAATACGGCCCATGGGGGAAGGTTGGCAACAGCACCATTGTTTTGCACGTTCATGTAGTAAATGCCTCGCAGGTCACGTTCGATGGAATTGATGATCTCCATCAGCTGCTCATGCTCGCCATGAAAATGCGCAAAGAATTCTTCACCCAGCGGTTCAGGTGAGCGAGCTGCTTTTATTGTATCCTCGTGGATCTTGTCACCCCACATGATTGTGTTCTCAAATGAATAGGCATCAAATCCCAGCTTCTTTCCGTAATAGCTCCCACCGGGAAAATACTCGGTGAAAAACTCCGTGATATGCCTGTCGCCCGGTGCGGGAAAGGCTCCGTATCTTAAAAAGAATTCCCAGGCAAAGGGCTCGCCCATGTGAAAGGCCGCGTCCGAATTCTCACCGTGAAAGCGATCTCCCGAGTCACGGTCCACTTTGTCTTTCAACAGGGATTCCACTTTTTGACGCACCAATGGCCAGGCATCCTTGCCATCCAGACGGCATTCATGGATGAACGTGCAGTGATTGACCCCGGCGGCCAAAGTCGTTACCCGGTTGCGTTCCCAACCCATGAAATCCGCTATGTACCATTCCATGCCCACGGTACCGATGCACAGTCCGGTTACGGGGTAGTTGAGCTCCTTTCGGATGGCCCGGCAAATGATGGCCATGGGATTGGAATAGTTGAAAAAACGTGCCTGCGGACAAAGCCTCTGCAAATCGCGGACGATATCCACCATCACAGGAACCATGCGCATGGCACGGGAAATCCCTCCGGGCATTGCGGTATCGCCCACAGGTTGATTGATGCCGTACTTGCGAGGTAAGGACGTTGAGCGGTGGCAATGTAACTTTTC
>CAZFWQ010000118.1:9870-10273 GCA_964522755.1 uncultured Oscillospiraceae bacterium
CCATGCCCTGCGGCCGCCAACCCCAATGGTCGTCACCACATAATCCGCTCCGGGAAGCGCTTCACGCCTGTCAGTCGTCATTTCAAGAACGATGTCGGCCTGTTTTCCCTCAATCATTTTGGCTGCCAGTTTGCCGACATCTTCAAGCACCTCGCCATCGATGTCTACCAGGACCAGCTTCCATTTGCCGCCACCGGGATTTTTCCTGATGAGGTCCATCACCAGGCCTTGTGTGAACATGGCGCTGCCCGCGCCGATGATAACCAGTTTCTTACGCATGTTGTTTCCTCCTATTTGTTTCTGTTGATGATTCTCCATAATCCATCCTCCAGTTCTTGAGAGATCTGCGGTTCCAGCATAGGCGCGTCATACAAGATGCTTTTCACCCTGTCTTTTGCAGCCT
>CAZFWQ010000119.1:0-2765 GCA_964522755.1 uncultured Oscillospiraceae bacterium
CGCGCCTGAAAACCGAAGGAAACCTCAAGTGCCTCGTCGTCACGGGATGCATGGCGGAACGGTACAAGAATGAAATCATCAGCCAGATGCCGGAAGTGGATGCCATCATCGGAACCGGCAGCATCGGGTCTGCGGCCGACATCATCGATGGCCTGATGGATGGAACCGAATTGGAACGCATTTTCTGCGCGTGCCCGGATTCCACGGCCTATCTGGAGCAGCCGCGCATCCTGTCGGAAAAGCGGCCGTTCCAGTACCTCAAGATAGCCGAGGGCTGCAGCAACCGGTGCACTTACTGCGTCATCCCTTCCCTGCGGGGAGACTTCCGGAGCAGGTCGATGGAGAACATCGCCGCTGAAGCGGAAAAACTGGTCTCCGCGGGCGCGAAGGAGCTCATCCTCATCGCGCAGGACGTGACGCGGTACGGCATGGACCTTTACGGCGGCAAGCGGCTGGTGCCGCTGATCCGTGCCTTGTCCCCCATCGCGGGGCTGTACGGAATCCGGCTGCTGTACTGCTATCCTGAACTGATTGACGATGATCTCGTCGCCGAATTGCGGGACAACCCGAAACTTTTGAAATACCTGGACTTGCCGGTACAGCATATTTCAGATCCCGTTCTACGCCGCATGGGCCGCCGTGGGGATTCCTCCCTCATCAGGGACTTGCTTGCGCGCCTGCGCAGGGATGTACCCGGCATCACCCTGCGCACT
This sequence comes from uncultured Oscillospiraceae bacterium, assembly GCA_964522755.1. Lineage (GTDB taxonomy): Bacteria > Bacillota > Clostridia > DSM-8532 > DSM-8532 > JAEWSN01. Next base: position 714 of record CAZFWQ010000119.1, read on the forward strand.
TCCCTCATCACGGGATTTCCCGGTGAGACAGAAGAAGACTTCGCATCTTTGCGGGCCTTTGTCAGCGAGGCTCCGTTTGAACATATCGGCGTATTTGATTACTCCAGGGAACAGGGTACCCCCGCCGGCAGGATGAAGGACCAGGTCCCTGTGCGTATCCGGAAGCGCCGCAGGGATGTCCTGATGGAATTGCAGCGGGAGAACGTCGCGCGCATGTCTGCCTCGCGCGTGGGGATGACTTGTGCTACAATCATTGAAGGTGTTTCGGAAGACGGCATCTTTTACCTGGGACGAACCGCCGCCGAGGCGCCGGATATCGATCCCGTCGTCTGCGTCACGTCGGAAGTACCGCTTGAAATGGGTGCCATCGTGCCGGTGAAGATGCTCTTCGCTGATGGATACGATAGGGTCGGACAAGCAGTCGCCGGGCCTGGTGCTGAGATGACGTGATTATCAGCTGCCACCGGACTTGAGGGAGATGACGCGAATATCAGCCACCGCGCGCTTTGGCACCGGCTGCCCTGAATGGGCGATTCAGGCCATCGAATTCCCGCTGCGGATTAGAAGGAGTTTTCAACATGAACCTGGCAAACAAGATTTCATTTGTCCGCATCGCCGCGACCCCCGTATTCCTGTTCTTCCTGATTCCCGGACCGTTCAGCCATGTCGCCAACCTGGCGGCCTGGGGCCGATGGGTCGCGGCGGCCGTGTTCATACTGGCATCGGTGACGGACGCCATCGACGGGTATGTGGCTCGAAAGTACAACCTTGTGACGGATTTGGGCAAATTCCTCGACCCGATAGCAGACAAACTGCTTGTGACTGCCGCTTTAGTCGCGCTGATCCAGACCGACGGCCTGTCGGTCTGGGGCGTGTTCATCATCCTCGCACGCGAATTCATCATCACGGGCATACGCATCGTCGCATCGGGGCAGGGTACCGTCATTGCGGCCAGCAAGATCGCAAAGTGGAAAACAACATTCCAGTTGACGGCCATCATAGCCATGCTCCTTCGCGATTTCCCAATATCCCTGATTGCACCGATCCCGGTTGGCATCATCACGTTTTGGATTGCCGTCACCTTGACGATCATTTCCGGCATTGACTATCTGGTCAAGAACAAGAGCGTGTTCCTTGCCGTGCCGGCCAGGCAAAAGTGATCCCGGAACGATGAAATGAAAAATGATGATGCGCAATTACTTTGCCGGAAGCAGGATGTGCTTCATGGTTCATCGTGAAGGTTGAAGTCGCGCAATGGATTTGCCGGAAGCAGGATGTGCTTCATGGTTCATCATAAGGAGGGTCGGAACATGTCAAGGATAACAAGAAACGTATGGGGAACCCATGAAAACCGAGAAGTCTATCGCTTCACCCTTGCCAACGGGAACGGGATGAAAGCTGAAATCCTGAATCTTGGCGGCATTCTTGCATCCTTGCACGTGCCTGGCAGGAATGGCGTTCCGGCCGATGTCGTGCTCGGGTTCGACACGCTGGACGAATACGTGAAACCTCACCCCTTTTTCGGGGCATTGGTCGGACGGCATGCAAACAGGATAGCCGGAGCGGAAATCACATTGAACGGCATCAGGTATCCCTTGGTCCCAAGCGAGGGAAAGAATCAGCTGCACGGCGGAACCTGCGGCTTCGACAAGAAAATATGGGATTCGGCCATCGTGGCCGGCCCGGATGGCGATTCGCTCGTGCTCTCCTATTTCAGCTGTGACGGAGAGCAGGGGTTTCCCGGAAACCTTGATGTCACCGTGACATACGAGCTCACGGAATCCAATGCGCTGTCCATTTCCTATGCTGCCCGTTCCGACATGGATACGGTGGTCAACCTCACCAATCACAGTTATTTCAACCTGGCCGGCCACAACAGCGGCAATGTGTTTGACCAGACCTTGAAAATCCGTGCTTCACATTTCACGGTCATCGGCGAAGGCTCCATCCCAACGGGGGAATTGCGCCCTGTCGCCGGAACACCGCTCGACTTCACTTCCCCGGCCGCGATCGGGGCGCGCATCGGCGACGCGGAACCGCAGATGCGCCTTG
>CAZFWQ010000119.1:2775-4226 GCA_964522755.1 uncultured Oscillospiraceae bacterium
CTTGTAAAAGGATATGACCACAATTATGCGATTGATTCCGATGGATTGATTCCTTCAGCTTGCGCCGAAGCCTGCGACCCTGCTTCGGGCCGTGTCATGACCGTTTTCACCGACATGCCCGGCGTGCAGCTCTACACCGGGAATTTTCTGAACGGCGTGCCCGGCAAGGATGGGTCTTCCTATGGTCGGCATGCCGGTTTCTGTCTTGAAACCCAGTTTTTCCCAGATTCACCTCACCATCCAGCATTTCCAAACGTGATGTTGAAGGCCGATGAGCAGTATAGGCACGTGACCTCCTTTGTTTTCTCCGCAAGAGGGTGACATGCCGCTTCTGATGCCGGGCTTCATGAAATCCGGCCCAAGGACACCGTGAGTCGGCTTGCCCGATTCATCTTTGATCTTTTCATCCGTTTCCCTCTTGCATACTCCGCATTCATACGCTATAATGGCAACAGGATTTAGTAGCTGGTGTTAATACCAATGAGTCATAGAAATTCACTTGTCCACACGGCACAACAGGGTTGATTCGAACTGAACACCAGGCTGGCAGCGCAAGGAAAATCTCAAGAAGCAAGGTGGATGGATTGAGCAGAAATCCGCACGCAAAACGGGAGAGGCAAGTCCGGCTCCTTGAAAAGCTGAAGGAAGACACCTTCATGACGGATGAGGACATCGCGGAGTACCTCGACGTCAGCATCCCGACCGTCAGGCTTGACAGGCTGGAACTGGGCATTCCCGAGCTGCGTCAGCGCATTCGCGACGTTGCGTCGAAAAACTACGGCGCAGTGCGGTCTTTGAAAGCCGAAGAGATCATCGGCGAACTCATCGAACTACAATTAGGAGTATCTGCCATTTCCGTATTGGATACGACGGACGACATGGTTTTTTCACAGTCGCTCATCGTGCGTGGCCACTATATCTACGCAATGGCTGAATCCCTCGCAATCGCGGTCATCGACGCAGATGTCGCGCTGGTGGGGGTGGCCAACATCAAATACAAGCGTCCGGTCCAGTCGGGTACCCGGCTTGTCGCCAAGGCGACTGTTCGGGAGAACAGGGAAGGCGGCCGGCATATTGTCTGGGTGATGATCTCCAGCCGCCAGGTGGAGATGTTCCGGGGAAAGTTCATACTGGCAGCCATCAGTGCGGAAAGCAGCCAGGCGGAATGATGGCGGAAGATGTCCGACGGCAAATCCGACTTGATGTCAGTCAGCCAGGCCGGACAGGAAGGTTGCATCATGAGAATCATTGTGGATGCCATGGGGGGAGACAATGCCCCCGGCGAAATAGTCAAGGGATGCCTGGATGCGCTTCGGATGGCTGAAGGGTTTGAAATTGAACTCATCGGAGACAGCGCCCGCATAAGCCAGTTGATCGAGGGACAGGGGTATCGGCGAGATCGGCTTGTCATAACGCATAAACATCGGATATATTGAACTCCTCAAGCTCAT
>CAZFWQ010000119.1:4236-9211 GCA_964522755.1 uncultured Oscillospiraceae bacterium
ACGGACTCCTCGCTGGTCGTCGGCCTGAGAAAAATCAGGGACAAATGCGGACACGCCTTCATATCGGCCGGAAGTACCGGCGCGCTCCTTGCCGGCTCGCTGCTCATACCGGGCCGCATCAAGGGCGTCAACCGTCCTGCGCTCGCGCCAGTACTGCCATCCGCTTGCGGCGGCACGATGCTTATCGACGCCGGGATGAACACTGCGCTGCGCCCCGTCAACTATGTCCAGTTCGGAATCATGGGAGCTGCCTACATGCGGGAAGTGCATGGCGTTAAAAAACCCCGGGTCGGCCTTGTCAATGTCGGCACGGAAGAGGGCAAGGGCAATTCGATCGTGCAGGAAGCTTTCACGCTGCTGCAGCAGTCGGGGCTCCATTTCGTCGGAAATATCGAAGGACGGGACATCGCGGGCGGAAAAGTGGACGTAGCGGTCTGCGACGGCTTCACCGGAAATGCCATGCTCAAGATGATGGAGGGAACAGGCCGGTACTTCCTGGATCACATGAAGATGATGTATTCACGCAATATCTTCACCATGCTGGCAGCCGCCATCGTGCGCAAGGATCTCGGGGTTCTCAGGAAAAAAGTGGATCCTGAAGAACTTGGGGGCACCCCCATTCTCGGTATTGACGGCATCGTGTTCAAATGTCATGGAAACGCCAAGGCAAAGGGAATAACCAATACCATCCTTAAAATCTGCAACGGGGCCGCACTGACAGTCACCGAACAGATTCGGATGGCCTTCAATTCCACAGATACGGCCGAAACGATCGAAACAGGAGGAAATGCATGAATCGTCTTTATGCCGCCGGCATCCTGGGAACCGGAAGTTTTCTTCCTGAAAAACGCTTGACGAACCATGATCTTGAAAAGATTGTCGAAACGTCCGATGAATGGATACATCAGCGCACGGGAATCCGGGAACGCCGGATCCTCGATGAAGGCGCGACAGCCCTCTCCATGGCGGAGGCGGCAGCCCGAAAGGCGCTCGCGCGTTCCGGAATCGCTGCCGAATCGCTGGATCTGATCATTGTCGCCACAGTCACCCCGGATTACCTGACCCCATCCATGTCATGCTCCGTACAGGGGCGCATCGGTGCGGTAAATGCCGCCGCTTTCGATATCAATGCCGCCTGCACTGGGTTTGTCTATGCCCTTGACGTGGCGCGTCAATACATCGCGAGCGGTGCGGCACAGCATGTGCTGGTCGTTGCCGTCGAGTGCCTGAGCCGTGTCACCGACTGGAAAGACCGCAAGACATGCGTGCTTTTCGGAGATGGCGCAGGCGCCGCGGTCCTGGGCCGCGTCGAAGAGGGAACCGGAATCCTGGCCAGCCTCGTAGGCGCGGACGGAACGCAGGGAAGCGTACTCACATTGCCGGCGTTCCATATCACCGATCAGGATATCGCTGTCCGGAGCGAGGGCAAAACCCAGGTGCTCTGGATGGATGGCAGCGAGGTGTTTGCCTTCGCAGCCCGCATCATGTCGGATTCCGTCCGCAAGGTTTCAGAAAAGGCCGGCCTCCTGACAGAGGAGCTGGACTGGATTTTTCCCCACCAGGCCAACATGCGCATCCTGCAAAATGCCCAGAAGCGTCTGAAAGTGCCTATGGATAAAATTTACTCAAATCTGGAATATACCGGGAACATATCATCCGCCTCCATTCCTGTTTGCTTGGATGAGGCGGTGGAGAAGGGATTGCTGAAAAAGGGCGATACCCTGGTCCTGGTGGCTTTCGGCGGCGGACTCACCTATGGGGCGACGGCCATCCGATGGACAATGGACTGACGCGGGAGGAAGAACGCATGGGAAAAATCGCATTTGTCTTTCCCGGGCAGGGAGCCCAGTATCCGGGCATGGGGCGTGAAGCCGTTGAATCCTGCCTGGCTGCCGCAGCTGTTTTCGATGACGGTTCGAAAGCACTCGGATTGGATCTGAGAGATCTGGTATTCAATGGAACCGAAGAGTCCCTGAAGATTACCGAAAACACGCAGCCGGCCATCGTCGCGGCAAGCCTTGCCTGCATGCAGCCGCTGCTGGAAGCCGGCATCCTTCCCGACATGGCAGCCGGCCTCAGCCTGGGCGAGTATTGCGCGCATGTTGCGGCAGGCACGTTTTCAGCAGGCGATGCCATCGCACTGGTGCGCAGGCGCGGCAAGCTGATGCAGGAAGCGGTTCCTGCGGGAGTCGGCACCATGGCGGCCATTCTCGGCTTGTCGGACGAACAGGTCTCGGAAGTCTGTGAAAAGGCTTCCACCGCGGGTATCGTCGAACCGGCCAACTTCAACTGTCCCGGCCAAATCGTCATAGCGGGCGAGGTGCAGGCTGTCGAGGCGGCATGCGTGCTTGCGAAAGAGGCGGGCGCAAAGCGGGCAATGGTTCTCCAGGTCAGCGCGCCGTTTCATTGCAGCATGCTGAGGCCCGCAGGTGAAAAACTGGCGGCGGAACTTGACAGGATCAGTCTGGGTGAAATGACCATTCCGGTGGTTGCCAACGCAACCGGCGCATTCATCACCTCATCGGCGGATGTGAAGGATTTGCTCGTTCGCCAGGTCAGCACCCCGGTAAGGTGGGAGGCTTGTGTGCGAACCCTGATTGAAGCCGGGGTGGATACGTTTGTGGAGATTGGACCAGGCAAGGTACTGAACGGCTTCATCAGGAAAATCGATAAGAACGTCTCAGTTTTCAATGCGGACAGCCGGGCATCCATTGACGAGACAATCGCCGCACTAAAGGGAAAACAATGATGGACATGAAGGGAAAGACAGTCATCGTCTCCGGTTCGACGCGCGGAATCGGCAAGGCCATCGCCGAACGGTTCTGCGCCCTGGGTGCGAATGTGGTCATAAGCGGCACGACCGAAGGGGTTCACTGCCTTGGAGAATCGCTTCGGGAAGAGGGATATAATGTCACATCCGTGCAAGCGGACGTTTCAAGGCCCGAAGGCGCGCAGAAGCTTGTGGATGCGGCCCTCGAAGCTTACGGCACCGTGGATGTGCTGGTCAACAATGCGGGCATCACCCGGGACAAGCTGCTCATCCGCATGGAAGAGGGTGATTGGGACGCAGTCCTCGACACAAACCTGAAGGGGACATTCCTGTTGACGAAAGCGGCTGCCAGGGTCATGATGAAGAAGCGAACGGGGAGCATCGTGAACATCACATCCGTTGTCGGCATCGCGGGCAATGCGGGACAATCGAATTACGCGGCGTCGAAGGCCGGCATCATCGGATTCACGAAATCAATCGCGAAGGAACTTGCGTCACGCGGCATCAACTGCAATGCCATCGCGCCGGGCTTCATAGAGACGCAGATGACAGGTGAACTGCCGGAAGCCGTCAAGGAGGCCTATCTGAAGAGCATACCGGCCGGAAGGTATGGGACGCCCTCCGAAGTGGCGGACCTGACGGTGTTCCTTGCATCCGGTCAGGCTTCATACATTACCGGACAGGTTGTCCAGCTTGACGGTGGCCTGCATATGTAATACCATGTTCCAAAGAATGCGATGGCCGCACTTGCGGTCTTGCAGCATAAAAAGTGAAAGTGGGTGAATGTTGTGAGTTTTGAAAAGGTTAAGGAAATTATCGTGGAACAGCTTGGTGTGGACGAAAAAGACGTCGTCATGGAGGCTTCGTTCATCGATGATCTCGGCGCTTACTCCCTTGATATCGTCGAGTTGATTATGGCGCTGGAGGAAGCTTTCGATCTCGAGATCCCTGACAAGGATGCAGAAAAGATCCAGTCCGTTGGTGACGCCGTAGAGTATATCAAGGCGCATGCGTAAGCCACGGCCCCCTTTTCCCGAGAAAGTCCCAAAGCGCGTCGTTTTGGGACTTTCTTTCATATGGGGTGCCTGAAATAAACACCCGTCGACAGTCAAGGAGGTTTCCTTCCAATGAAGAAACGCGTAGTCATTACCGGCATGGGCGTGGTCCATTCACTCGGATGCGATGTGGAAACGTTCTGGAGCGCCATCAAGGCGGGAAAAAGCGGCTTCAGCACCGTCACCCGGTTCGATGTCAGTGAATTCCCGACAAAGGTCGCCGCGGAGATCAAGGATTTCGACTCGACCGCCTATATCGACAAGAAGGAGTCCAGGCGCATGGACAGGTTCGTCCAGTATGCGATAGTGGCTGCCTCCCAGGCCGTCACGCAGTCCCGCATCGACTTTTCGACCATGGACCCTTACCGGGTCGGGGTAGTCATCGGTTCGGGCATCGGGGGAATCGACACCATTGAGGAGAACAGCCGCACCTTGATGGAAAAGGGCGTCAAACGGGTCAGTCCGTTCTTTGCCCCGATGATGATTGCGAACATGGCTTCGGGACAGGTCGCCATCCGCTTTGGCATCAAAGGGTACAACATCTGTGTCGTCACTGCCTGCGCTTCCGCCAACCATGCCATCGGAGACGCATTCCGCATGATTCAGGGCGGGTATGCCGATGTCATCCTCAGCGGCGGCACGGAGGCGGCCATATCCGCCCTTGGCTTTGCCGGATTCTGCGCGAGCCGGGCCATGTCCACGAATGAAGACCCGAACACGGCCTGTCGGCCGTTCGACAAGGGCCGGGACGGTTTTGTCATGGGGGAAGGGGCCGGCATCCTGATGCTCGAGGAGTACGGGCATGCCGTGGAGCGCGGGGCTGACATCCTTTGCGAACTGGTTGGCTACGGCTGCACATGCGATGCCTTCCACATGACGGCCCCGCATCCGGAGGGTGAAGCGGGAATCAAGTGCATACAGATGGCTATCGCCGACGCCGGCATCGAACCGGAACAAATCGATTACATGAATGCGCATGGCACGTCCACCCCAATCGTAGCTGATTAGTTTTACTTTTTTGAAGTTTGTTGTCCAATTTTGTCACAGTAAAATTTGGTTGTTTTTAAACATTTTCTTTGATGGGAAAAAGCTTCAATGTTTTCTTTATGTTGAAACAACTCAAGTTTTTATTTTTTAACATTGAAGTAGT
>CAZFWQ010000119.1:9221-10228 GCA_964522755.1 uncultured Oscillospiraceae bacterium
GCCCACGAGTGCGACGAAATCCATGACCGGGCACACGCTGGGTGCAGAGGGCGGGATAGAGGCAATCATCACGGTCCTGGCCATCCGCGACTCGTTCCTGCCGCCCACCATAAACCTGCACGATCCGGATGAAGGCTGCGATATCGATTTTGTTCCCAATGTGGGCCGAACCAAGACAATGGAATACGCACTTTCAAATTCACTTGGATTCGGGGGACATAACGGCGCCATCGTTCTGAAGAAATACACGAAGTAATAACATCAAGGACCAGGGCCTGCACCACAGCCTGAATCGTTCAGAAACCGGTCGGGTTTGAATAACGCAGGCGAAGTTGCTATAATGGGAGCGGGGCTGAAGCCCCGCTCTTTGTTTTATATACAGGATATGCAGTCGTTGCGAGTGTTCCGGAATGATGGAAACGGAGACCCGGCTGCGATGAAGGGAAACGTTCCCCGCATCGCGCAGGCGGTCAAGTCAGGGCTGGAACGCACGCAATGGTGGCGTCCATGTTTTCGGCAGCCTGTCAGGGGTGTCGTTCAGGAGGAAAGAAATGAAATCGCCGGACGCGTTACGCCGGGAACTTGACCGTTTTGAACAGAGCATCCATTATCGATATCTGGACAGGGAACACGCGTTCCAGGCATTGGTCCACAGTTCCTACGCCAATGAAAACCCGCATCTCCGCCTTTCGAGCAACGAACGGCTCGAGTTCATGGGAGACGCCCTGCTGGACTTCATCTTCAGCATCCGGCTATACAGGGAGCGTCCCGATTGTCCGGAAGGGGAAATGAGCCGCCTTCGGGCGCTGATCGTATGCGAATCCTCGCTTGCCCTCGCGGCCGAGTCGATAGGGCTTGGCGGCTATCTCCTCCTGGGACGCGGTGAAGACCAAAATGGCGGCCGCAGCCGACCCTCCATTCTCGCAGACGCGCTGGAAGCAGTGTTTGGCGGCATCTTTCTCGATGGCGGGATGCAGGCTGCGGATCAGGTTGTCCAGCTGCTCATG
>CAZFWQ010000120.1:0-2006 GCA_964522755.1 uncultured Oscillospiraceae bacterium
TATTGTTCCTTTGCATAGTCGGTGATTTTATAGACGCGATGGTAATTCATCACTTGGAAATTCAAGGGAATGTTGACTTCGTGCGGGCAGGGCATGCAGTAGTTGCAGCCTGTGCAGTACAGCTCCGCCATGCGCTTGTTTTCCTCCATGGAGGCGTTGACCCGGGTCAGTTCCTCCTCGGACAGCGGTGCGTCATTGGAAGCCACGCTGCAATTTTCTTCCACCATCGCCATGGAACCCATGCCCGACAGGGCGCAGGAAACACCGGGATTGGCCAGTACGAAGCGCAGGGCGAGTTGCGCGCTGCTGCTCACTTTGCCGGGAAGCAGGTTTTGGATGGCCTCCGAAGGCATGCCGAGGCGGCCGCCGCCGATAGGGCCCATGACGACGATTCCGATGCCCTTTTCCTTCGCGTAGGCGATTCCGGCTTCATTGGACCGGTCCAGCAGGTTGTACTGGAGCAGGATGGTTTCAAAATTGCCGGTGTCTATCAGCGGCATCAGGTTTTCCGCCTTGTCGTGGAATGAAAAGACGATGTGTTTGATAAGTCCGTCTTCTTTTGCGCGAAAGGCCGCCTGCATCGGGCCATCCTCCACATTTATGTCTTTGTTGTAGGACTCGAGGCTGATTCCCCACATATGATAGAAATCGATGTAATCGATATCCAGGTTCTTGAGGGATTTTTCAAGCCGTACGCGCCAATCCGCTCCGGAAGCGTTTTCAATCGGATTCTTCGTTGAAACGTACACTTTGTCCCGCCAGCCCTTCAGCGCCTTGCCGACGATGATTTCGCTTTCGCTGTCGCAATAGTAGGGAGCCGTGTCGATGTAGTTGACCCCGAGCTCGAAAGCGCGATGGATGATGCGGATGCTTTCTTCCGTGTCGAAGACTTCCTTGCCGTCGGTTGTCTTGCTTGGAAGGCGCATGGAGCCGAACCCCAGTGCGGAAATGCTGACGCCTGTATTGCCAAATGGACGGTATTGCATGATTAACCCCTTTCGGATTCGAACCATTCCGGTTCCTGACCGTTTTCATAACGGTGTTTCAAAATCAATGAACGGCACGGAAGACCCGCATGCAAATCACGACCGATGCCGCTCAAGCCACAATGATTGTAGCATTTATGGTATCAGAAGAAAAGTAGTTTCAATATTTATATTTGGTTCATTAATGTTACTATTGCAGGTCTGAAGGCAAGGCCAAGCGCAAGGAGAAAGCAAGGGGAAAGCAAGGGTGAACACAAGGCCAAGCGCAAGGCAAGGCTGAATACAAGTCAAAAGCAAGCCGAAAGCAATCTGGCTTCCGCAAATCGGCAAACTACAGCCGGACTTCCGCTGCGTGTTCTTTCCCTTCGCGCGCCTTCGCTTCCTCCAGTTCCTCCTGCCACGAAAGCTGGCCGTATGCCGCCGCTTCCGGGTCAGTCACGAACCAGTTGATGAAATCCTCCCACATCGCCACGGTCCAGGCCATGTCGATTTGAGCGGTGGAGTAGGTCTTGGACGAAAGGCGGGCAAATCCGAAGATATCCCGGACATGCGACTTTTCAGCACCGACGACACAGCGTTCCGCCAGATGCGGCGGAATGAACAGGACACCGGAAAGGGTTCCAAGCACCACGTCACCAGGCATGCAGATGGCGTTGCCGATGCGGGTGGGTCCGTTGAAACTCGTCATGGTCACATCCGCGATGCCTGTCGGGTCGTTGCCGCGATAATACGTCTGCATGTTCGGGATCTTCACGATCTGCTCGAGATCGCGCACCCCGCCCCAAATGACAGCCCCGCCGCGCTTCGTCCGTGTGGCGATGGCCGTCGACAGGTTGCCGCCGACATAGGTTCCCTGGAAAATCTTGTCGAACAGGTCGATCACAACAACATCGTCTTCCACGAGAGAGTCGATGACCCACTGATTGAAGAAGCCGCGACGACCTTCTTCCGTGATTCCATAATTCATGAGGGTGGAATCCAGATCAGGGCGTTTTGGCACCATGACCGCCGTAACCGCAC
>CAZFWQ010000120.1:2016-10213 GCA_964522755.1 uncultured Oscillospiraceae bacterium
GTCCTACAAGGACAGTTCCGGGATGGGAAATTTTGAAATCCCCCTGGAACTGGAACTTGTAGCCTTCACTCCAGATGGGTCCCCAGGCTTCCTCCAGAGTGATTTTGCGCATGCGGCGCAAGATGTCTTCGGAAACCTTCGGGCGGCCGTCTTCAAACCGTTCGCCGGTCCACAGCGGTGTCAGTTGGCGGATGTCTTCCTCTGCGCTGAATTTCATTGTCTGTTCCTCCTTGTGGGGGTCGTATTGTCATGTCATGCAATCTGTATCGGACCCTTTCCGGGATCCGCCTTCACCGTAAACTTCATTGCGGCACCTGCAAAGATGCCTGCACCTGCAAGGATGACCGCACCTGCAAAGATGCCTGCACCTGCAAAGACACATTCTACAGCAGCATCGAACCGCCGTCGATGCGGATGCTTGTACCCGTCAGGTATTCCCCCGCTCCGGATGCCAGGAAAACCACAAGGTTTCCGACATCGTCCGGCACGCAGATCCGCCCGAGCGGTGCCCATCCGTACTTGCGGTCCTTCATCTTGCGCACTGTCTTGAAGGGGGCTGAAAAACCGGATTTGAACTCGATCTTCACACCGCCCGGGAGGACGGCGTTGACAGTGATGCCGTATTCCGCCAGTTCCAGCGCCGCCTCGCGCACCAGCATCTTGATGGCGCCCTTGGTCATCGAATAGCAGACGTCGAAGTCTCCCGGACGCTTGCCGTGAACTGAGGAAATCATGATGACTCGACCCGCGCCGCTCTTTTTCAGATACGGGATTGCTGCCTGCATGCACCGGAAATAACCGCCGAGGTTTATCCGCATGATGTCATCATACTGTTCTTCGGTGTATTCGTCGATATCCAGGTTCGGCTGCAGCGCCGCATTGTTCACGACGATGTCGATGCCTCCGAAAACTTCCGCCGCATGCCGCATCATGGCATCCACCTGAACCCGATCGCCGACGTCGGCCTGATAGACTTCAGCCGTTCCGCCGGCGTCCCGCAGGGACTGCGCATGCCTCTCGGCCATATCGCGGTTCGAATTGCAGACAATCAGGACTTTTACGCCTTCCGATGCAAGTTTCCGGCTGATGCCGGCCCCCACGCCTTTGCCGCCTCCGGTTACAACCGCCGTGCGGTTCTTCAGGTTCAGTTCCATGCGGTGCCTCCTAATGGCATTGGCATGCGAGTACGGCCTCGCCGAATTTGCATTGTCGAATGCATTGCGCACATGCGGCATGGGCATTCCAGTACAGCGACATGTAAAGCAAGTTGTCACGGCAGAATGCCCATATCACTTGTATGCAACGCATACCAGTCAACGGTCAAAGTAGTGGAACAGGTGGCCGCCGTCCACCCGGATTTCCGCCCCGTTGACCTGGGACGCATCATCGGACAGAAGGAAGGATACTGTTCCGGCAAAATCATCCGGTTTCGTCATCCGGCGCAGGGATATTTTGGACGGCAGGTCGTAATTGAATGGACTCAAAAGGCTGTCCAATTGCTCCACCGTTTCCGGCGTGGCGTCCATTTCGACCAGGTTGCACCTGACCTGCCTGCGGCCGAAAAACAAGGCCATCTCCCGGCAGAGCATCTTTACCGCGCCACGACCGGCACTGTAGGCAACGGATATCCCTGTCGGCTTCTCATCATGAAGAGAAGACAGGTATACAACCGAACCGCCGCCGTTATTTGCGATGTCCTCTGCGAGAACCTTGGTGGTCAGGAAGGCGCTTTTGGCATTTCGGTCGACACAGTCGCGGAAATCGTCTTCCGAAATGTCCGCCACTTTGGCCCGAAATATGACATTGTCGGTATGGATGAGGCAGTCCAGTCCCTTCGTGGTGTCTTTCACCCATTGGGACATGGCCGACACGGACTTCAGCGAGACGTTGGAATGGGAACAGCAGCGCGGATTATCCCCGGCGGATTCCGGGAACCCGTCGGGAAAATTGCGGAGGACTGTCATGCCGTCCAGCTCCAGGTGTTTTGCAACCGCTTCCGCGGCCTGGGTGGATGCGTCCGTAATCAATGCGACCTTACCCGCCATGCCCATGCCATTCCCCCGTTCAGCTCCAGAGCCTGCCGCTTGCCTTCTCAGCCAGAGAACACCGCTAGCCCACTCAGCTCCAGAGCCTGTCGCTCGCGATATCGTCATTCCACATGTCGGTCGGTTCCCACATGCCGGGCACATCGCGGTGGACGTGCTCTGCAAGCACTTCGTCCACCAAGGAGTCGATGCCAAGGCCAGGCTTGTCGGGCACAGTAATCCAGCCATTGTCGACCAAGGGTTTCGGCAAACCGGTGACCATGTCGTCCCACCAGCTGACGTCGACCGAATGGTATTCGAGCGCGAGAAAATTCTCAGTCGAGGCGATGGAGTGAACCGCCGCCATGCATGCAATGGGGCTTTCCGCCATGTGCACGGCCATGGCCACGCCATAATCCTGCGCCATGTCGCCTATCTTCTTGTTTTCAAGGATGCCGCCCGATGAAAGGATGTCTGGATGAATGACGGAAACGCCGCCTTTTTCAAGCAGGGGCTTGAAACCTTCCTTGAGGTAGATGTCCTCCCCCGTGCAGATAGGCGTGGTGGTGCTGTTGCGCAGGCGGACATACTGGTCCGTGAACTGCCACGGAATCATGTCCTCGGCCCATGCCAGGTTGTATTTCTCCACGCGGCGACACAGCTTGATGCAGTCTTCCACGCAGATATGGCCAAAATGATCGATGGCGAGCGGCACTTCATAACCGATGACATCGCGGACTTGATTTACATATTCTTCCAATATATCAAGGCCCTTTTCCGTCACATGAATACCGGTATACGGATGGGCGATGTTGTACTGGTCATAGGATTGAGATTTGGCGCGGCGGAAGGCCATTTCGTCACCGCTCTCCTTTGCCTGCCTGACGGCTTCCCTGGTTTCATCCATGCTTTCGATGAATCCGAGCGGGGCCGTGAGTACTCCTTTTTCCCCATGGAGCACGCCAAGGCCGAGGTCCATCTTCAGAAAAGTGAAGCCTTTGTCCATGCGGGCTTTCAAGGCCATGCCCATGTCGGTGCCGGTATGCTTCCCGTTCACGTCCGTATCGCAGTAGATTCGGATTTTGTCCCTGAACTTGCCCCCGAGCATCTGCCAGATCGGCACGCCATAAGCTTTTCCCGCAAGGTCCCACAAGGCGACTTCCACGGCGCAGACGCCTCCCGCCTGACGGGCCGTGAACCCGAACTGCTTGATGCGTCTGAAAATCTTGTCGATATTGCACGGGTTTTCGCCAAGCAGGATGCGTTTGAGCATCAGCGCGTATTTCCTGCTTGCAAAATCACGGACTTCGCCATACCCGACAAGACCCTGGTTGGTATAAAGCTTCATGAGGATGCAGTGCATCGGCGCACCCTCGATGTCAACGAAGCGCATGTCTGTGATGCGAAGGTCCGAAGGACTGGAACTTCTGCCTACATGGGCCAGCGTGCTTTCGAATGTTTCCTGTGTTCCTGCCATGATACCTCTCCCCTGTTGCCATTTCTTCAATGCTGAACCGGCTGACTGGTGCGTGTACTTTGCCACCCATACCATTATAACCTTGATATCCAAATTGAAAAGTAATCCACGGGATTCCGTTGGGATTTCGCTGCGTTTTCACCTCAATTCCTGCATTTTCGGCTATTGATGTCAATGCTATCGGCATGACGCTGGTACCACCACACAATATAAAAGATTACGAACCAAACTAACTTCATATTACGCTTACAAGGTTTATCATATTGCAATCCACCAACACACTCCAAATTTATCTATAACAGTTGCACAACACTTGCTCCATGGAACTTCATGAATGGGATCAATAATCACACCGTCATTACTCAAAATGTCAAAGGCGTTGCAAACCGCTTCTTCACTTCCCATCTCAAAAACATTAAACGTCATAGTTTCCCATTTCACTTTGTGAACTATGTTTATGTCACAAGGATTCACTGCTTCACTTAATGCTAAAAATCCTTCACCCTCTACAGATAATTCACAGTGAGCATAAGCAGTTTTGTCGTCATTTTTCATTTCAAATGTAATCTCTGCACCAAAGGCTTCGCAATACATTTCTGCCGCTTCAAAACTGTTTTTCACATAAACTTGAGCATAGTTTTTCATATTTGCCCTCCCATGCAAAAAATACAAATTGCGAGTCAATACTGATATCCAAATCATATGCAATACCAAACTCTATTTTGAGTTTTTCATATCTGCTTTTTTCATATTGTATATCATGAAGCATGCCTGCCATCATTTCAAGTTCAGCATTTTCTCCCATTTCCCATTTCTGGCTTCAACAGAAACCTGGTGTGTAATCGGAATCGACCAGCAGTTTCCGTTTTTCGACCATACATCCCATGTTTCTGAGTTGATATCGGTATAATTATTCATGTATTCATCAGCTGCTCTTTCCCCCTGATAGCGACATTGTTTGCAACTTCCTTGGCATGAATGCCAATCGTTAGGTTCGTAAGTGTTTGTCATCTTTTAGTGCCATAAAAATAACGGCGAACTCGGCTTCAAACCAATGAGGGCATCGTAGTGATTACGGGTGTTAATATATGTCATTATCTCGTCAATCATTTCATTCAGCGGTTTATTCCCATCAACTTGCAGGATAGGACATGAATACAGTGAAGCCCATTTTTCTATTAACGCAATATCGCGCGAAGCTGCAAACTCGACGAATTTCAAGTGTTGTTCATACATATCGCCGCCCTTGCGTACCCTATCACCCCAACGTTCATGTTCCCGATTTTCTATGCGCTTGAGGCGAATGTTAGCAGGCACCGTAAGGAGTATCACAAGGTCGAACAATGATATAAACTTTTCACTCCAACCAGAAATATCCCCGGACATAATAAAAGAGCCATGCGTCTTCATATCAGAAAGCAACATCTCGTTCCGTTCTTCCGCTGAACGCATTGCCGTATAAGGAATATCTGTTTGAAAGAAATAGTATTCTTCAACGTCAAAATGTGCGAAATCTAGCACACGCGCAAGTTCATGTCCGAGTGTAGACTTGCCGCTTCCGTTCGCACCGAGTATGACTATACCGTATGGATTGCTCATTTCGCCGCCTTCATGTATGCTTGACCAAACAGCTTCAGGAAGTGGGTTTTGCCCACATAGTTGCAAATGCTCAAGAAAGAGTGCGTAGTCCTTATCCGCTTGGAGCCAGCGGATGTTGTCGGGAGGTTCTTGTCCAAGCCATATGTGGGATGGATAGGTGAAAAACATAGGCTTTACAAAAGGTTCATGAGGGTTTCCGTCGTTCATGTATATCCTCTAATATCAGTCAACGAAGGTCTGTTCAATCTATCGTAACAAACACCATGTGAGGGGCCTCAACATAGCGCTTGACTCCATTTACATCTCTTGTACAAGACTAAAGACTTGGTCAGCCTTCTCATGGAATGATACCCTGTGAGAAACCGAGAGTACTGTCAGACCCTTATCCACTTTAGTACGGATAATCCCGCGAATATAACGTTCCGTATCAACGTCCAGATTTGAAGTGGCTTCATCAAGAATCAATAGAGGTTTCTTTGCAGCAAATGCGATAGCTATCGCCAGTCTCTGCTTCTCTCCACCAGACAATAAAGTTCCATCTTCTCCAATATCCATGTCCAGACCTTTACCGGATGACCTGACCAAACCCTTCAGCATAACCTCTTCCAATGAATTCCATATGTCGTCATCGGTGAGTTTGTCATTCACCAGCATCATGTTTTCGCGAACTGTTCCTGCAAACAGGAATGGGGCCTGGTTCACAACGGAAATGTTTTTTCGGTACCATTTCTTGTCTATTCTCGTGCAATCAATGCCATCAAGTAGGACAGCTCCCTCTATAGGCGTGTAGAGAAGCAGAAGAAGATTCAACAAGGTGCTTTTTCCGGCACCAGTAGCGCCTTCAATTCCCATCCACTTCCCTTTCGATAGAGAAAAGGATACCTTATCCAGGATACTTCCTTTTTCCGATTGTTCACCATAAGAAAAAGTTACATGATCCAGGCAGACTTTATCACGCAAGAACTCTTCCGGTGTCATTTTGCCGCTGAACTCTTCCTGCATTTCCATATATCCAAACAGGTGGCTGAACTCACCCAATTGCTTAAAATATTGGACGTTCGTTTGCATCATGTTCGCCAGGCCGTTGTGCAGCCGGGGAGCCAAAGCGATGAAAGCAAGCATGCCTCCTACTGTGAAATAACCATTAATGATGAAAACTGCACCCAATATGAACCCGATTCCCATGAACACAGAGGAGAGTACCTGTGCTGAAAGCGGTCCCAATAGCGTCTCGATGGCAGCGCTTCTGGAAAACAACTGATTCATGCTCGCATACAAGCTCATATACTTGGTTAACAGGATATCTTTGATCCCCATCAGCTTGACATATTTCACACCTCGAAATGCTTCCTGAACCAACGCCCTGACTTTGGTAATCGTTAGGAAAAGACGCTCTCCATACTTTTGAATACGCTTACCCGCTATTCGGGACGGAAGAATGAGCAATGGAATGAATAAAACCTGCGTCAAACCTATGTATATGTTGATTTGGAAGACCAATATCAATGCTATGATTGCCACTAGCGAGGAAGCCAGCATTTCAGGAATATCCTTTGTCCATATGATCACGAATTCCATCGTGTCGCGTGTCGCTTTTGCGGCAAGCTCACCACTATTGTTCTTGTCATGAAAATCCATCGGCTGTGACAAGATGTTGCCGATGATTTTCTGGTTCAGCTCATATGCGTACTTGCGGCCCTTAACGGCCATAAGCCATTGATGAGCTGCTTGTCCCATCGCTGCAAACAAGGGGAGGAGAATCAAAAATATGATATTCACAACTGTTTGATGGATGTTTTTCTCTGGAATATAGGTGTCCATGACATTTCGCATGATCAACGGCGGTATCAGCATGATGCTTTGAGCCGTGAGCACCATAAAGAAAGACAGGATTCCCAATGGCAAATAACGTTTGGCATACGTCTGAAGATACTTTCCAGTATTCGAGTCTTTAGCTTTATTTACTCCTCTTTTCATTTGTTATCCTTTCTAAGAAACTGAATTCATGATTGGGCTCTGGAAAGTAGCATCATGATCGCTACTGCAATGCCCTCAACTGTCAAATCGGAAAGCCTCTGCACTGTCTCTTATGCACTTCATCGCAGTGCTGCACAACTGCGAAAATCGTCGAATAAATAAAAATCGTCGAATCGATAGATTATGACAAGGCTTGTTCGCCAGATGACCATTATCCAGCCTGTCGAACCGCCGCGCAATAGGGAGCTATTGCGCAGTTTGAAGTCTGTGAGACATACCGGTTTTGGCATGTCAAAGAAACGATGTGATGGGACGTATAGTCGAAAGAAGGCTGCCTTTTTCAGCAACTGTTTCTGAATCAAGCGACTTTTTCAAGGAAATGAATAATCAGGACTTCAACACTTTCATTAACATATTTATCTAGTAGTTCTTCGAGTCTAAGAGTTACATCGTGACCGATGTAACTTTCACCACACTGCCTACACACGAATGCCGGGACATTTTTGACAATGGTAATGTGCCCTTCGTTATCTACAATGTGATTTATAGATTTGTGTTCCATATGGCCTTTACACATTACACATTCCATATTATTCTCTCCTTGTCTTCAAATCGTCCATCCACTCATTGGGATCAGGATAATAAGCTGTTATCATCCATATCTGTTCTTGCCCTGATGCACATACAACATGGATTGGAGTTCCTTTGACATTCGGACCCATAACCAACGCACAGGGGAACGGCATACTGTTTGGGTACGGCTCAATAATCTGTCCTTTCATTATGCAATTCAAAATATCAGTCACACTGATATTTCGTTGCCGCATGCGGATAAGCGCATGATTTCTCCAAATAATACTCTGAGTCTTTATTAGTGCCCGGAATTCATCAATATCCAATAAAATACCCTCATATGCTTTGATACCACCCATATTATACTATATGTTTTCACACAACAAAACCATTTGTGGTATCTCCGCCATCGCTTTCATGAATATTGTGAAATGAATATCACATCAATGATTTATAAAGTCTCCTATCGTTGCACATCATGTTTTTTGATATAGCAATAGTGAAGAATGTCAGATTACACAAATCAATTACAACCATCAATAATACA
>CAZFWQ010000121.1:0-10141 GCA_964522755.1 uncultured Oscillospiraceae bacterium
CCACGGTGACAAGGAGGCTGCGCGCCGCGTAGATCGCAGCGGTCAGGCCGGCCGGTCCCGCGCCGAGAATCAGGACGTCGCATGTGACCTGTGTTTTCGGATTTGCACTGCCGGCAACAGTATTGCCACCGGTTGCTGCGATTTCATCAGAATATTGTGCATCTGCGTTCTGGTTGGGATTCCCAGGAATGTTTTCCATGATATCCTCCGCAAGCCAGGCATGAATTGTGATAATATGGATGATGAACGACAACGGTATATGTGATGAACGACAACAATATGGCTGATGAACGGCAACAATATGGCTGATGAGCGGCAACAATATGGAGGTTATTCAATGAACGTGACAGTATACACTTCCCCGGAATGTGCATGGTGCCTGAAAGTGAAGGAATACCTCGACAGCAGGCATGTGGCGTATGATGAAGTCAATGTGGCCGCAAACCGCGAACTCGCAAGGGAGATGGTCCGAAAAACCCATCAGCGCGGCATTCCTGTCGTGGAAGTGGATGGCGAATACATTTTCGGGTTCGACCAGGACAGTCTGGATTCCCACTTCGGAAAATAGGGGTTCACCCCCTCACCGCGGCTCATCGCTCAATCTGTCGGAAGGCGTCCTGCGTCCGATGAATGCTTTTTCGGCCAGTCTCTTCAGGCGGACATACCATGGTTCCGAAAGGTGCATCGGGGCGACGAGCATGCTCCGGATGCCGGACCGGTTTGCCCCGAGGATGTCCGTGAACAGCTGGTCGCCTGCCATGCAGATTTCCGAAGCCTCCAGCCCGAGAAGCAGGATGCCGCTGCGGTAGCCGCGCCGCAGCGGTTTGAATGCGCCCTCGACGACGGGAAGGCCCAGCGGGCGGTTGAACAGGCTGATCCGGTGCGCCTTGGCATTCGACAGGATGGCCAGCCGGACGCCCCCCTCCTGCATGCCGCTGATGAAGGAAATCACGCGCCCGTCCGCATCGGGTTCGTGATTCGCCACCAGCGTGTTGTCGATGTCCAGGAGCAGGCCCTTGATGCCCTTGTCCAGCAGGTCCCCTGCGGTGACGGCGAAGAGAGAAGACAGATAATAGTCCGGTTTCAGTCCTTTTCCCATATTTCCCCCATGGAAACCGAATGCCGCGTCTTGCCTGGCTGCGGATGGTTCATTTTCATTCTATAGGAAGCCACGGATTCATACAATGTTCTCCGGGGCTATTTGTTGTCCGAGGCAGCATGAACCGGTTCCTGTGCATGTTCATTCCAACAACACATTCACTCCTTCGACGTTGAACGCGGCCATGCTATATGATATTATTGCTTTGGCAGCCGGCATGCATGCCGCGCAAAGGCTCCGGCGGTTGGAATCCGGACACTTTGCGGCTGATGCCTAGTTAATTCGGTTGTCGGGCTTTTCATTGTCCTGTGAGGCACTCGGCGAATAGAGGAGGAAACCGGATGAAACCACAAGCAATCGTCATGAAAACCATTCCCTTCATGCTGATCCGTCTCGCCGCCTATCTTGTCTTCTTTCTTGGAATCTGCCTGTATGCCGCCATCGTAATCGGCCTGGCGGGATGGCTCAAGCCCAATGGTCTGGGCGCATTCCTTTTCCTGGCCGTTTTTGGAGGCGGTGGCTGGTCCATTATCCATTTCGCGCAGGAATACATCAACTACATGATTAAAGCCGCACATGTGGCCATCATCGCGGAACTTGCAGTCAACGGCACGGTTCCGGACGGCTTCAGCATGTACGCCTGGGGTGTGGAGCGCGTCAAGAAGCAATTCATCACGGCAAACGTGCTTTTCGGGCTTGATCGGATTGTGACGGGGGCGGTCAAGCAAATCCAGCGGGTCATCGGGTCCATCGGCTCATTCCTCAGCTTCATCCCTGCCATCAAGGGATTGACGGATGTCCTGAACCTGTTTGTGGACATCATCCTCAACTATGTGGACGAGTGCATCCTCGCCATGGTGTTCCTCAAGCGAGAGGAGAACGTCTGGAAAACGGCGGCGGATGCCATCGTGCTGTATGTGCAGAATTGGAAGGTCATCCTCAAGACCGGCGGGAAACTGCTGATTCTGGTGCTTGCCTTCTTCCTGGCAGCCTATTTCCTGTTCGCGGGATTGTTCTCCGGCATATTCAACGGGGCCGGCGCCACCGGAATGGCAGGTTGGGTTTCCTTCCTCATCACCATCGTGTTTGCATTGACTTTGAAATGGGCTGTCCTTGATTCCATCGTCATGGTCTACATGGTCAGCAATTACCTCCAGGTGGCCTACAACCAGGAGCCTGCTTATGACTTGTACGGCAAAGTGGAAGGAATGAGCAAGAAATTCGGCCAAATCATGGGAAAAGCCCGCGAGGGCATGGCGGCAGGACCTGCCACCGGACCCGGTACAGCCATCTGACCAGAGACAACCACCTGACCGGAACAAACCACCTGACCGGAACAAACCACCTGACCGGAACAAACCACCTGACCAGGACAACCCGTCTGACCAAGGTAATTCCATTGCAGAAACCCGCGCAGGCGGGTTCCTGCGCAATCTGGGCGAAAAACCGGCATGCCGGGTCGCAATGTGAAGGAGCATCATGATGAACACAAGGATCGAAAAAACAGCGAACCCCAGGCAGAAGCCCTCCTCCGATTCCCTTGGCTTCGGCAACATCTTCTCGGATCACATGTTCGTCATGGACTACACCGAGGGCAAAGGATGGCATGATGCCCGCATCGTTCCCTACGGGGCACTTCCCTATGAACCTTCCATGATGACGTTTCATTACGGGCAGAGCATCTTCGAGGGCCTGAAGGCCTACCGCACAGCCTCGGATGAAGTCGTCATGTTCAGGCCGGACGAAAACATGAAGCGCCTAAACGAATCGTGCGACAGGCTCTGCATTCCCCGCATCGACGAGGCATTCTGCCTCGAAGCCATGCGGCGGCTGGTGGACCTTGACAGGGACTGGATTCCGGATGCGGCAAACACATCCTTGTACATCCGCCCCTTCATCATCGCCACGGATCCGTACCTGGGGGTGAGGCCTTCCGACACGTACCAGTTCATCATCATCACGGGACCGGTCGGCGCTTATTACAAGGAAGGCCTGAACCCGGTGAAAATCTGGGTGGAATCCACGTATGTGCGTGCCGTCGCAGGCGGTATCGGCCAAGCCAAGGCCGCGGCCAACTATGCCGCTTCACTCAAGGCGCAGATGGTCGCAAAGAAGAACGGGTTCACGCAGGTGCTCTGGCTTGATGGCGTTGAACGCAGGTATATCGAGGAAGTCGGCACCATGAACGTCTTTTTCATCATCGGGGATGAAGTGGTCACCCCCTCCCTCAATGGAAGCATCCTTCCCGGAATCACCCGGAAATCTTCCCTGGACCTTCTCAGGTCCTGGGGCCTGAACGTGTCGGAGCGCCGCCTCTCCATCTCCGAGGTTTACGAGGCCGCCGGAAACGGCACGCTGAAAGAAGCATTCGGCACAGGGACTGCGGCCGTCATCTCCCCCATCGGCGAGCTGTTCTGGGATACCAGGTCCGTCACCATCAACGGCGGCAGAATCGGTCCTGTTTCCCAGCGGCTTTTTGATGAAATCATCGGCATCCAGTACGGGACGCTTCCTGACCCGTTCGGCTGGATTTACCCTGTAAATGCGCTGTAAACAATCAGCAACAGGAAAAAAAAGGGCTGTCTCAATCATTGGATTGAGGCAACCCTTTTTCGTTTGCTGTTTCCCCTTGTCCGGGGCATGAAAAAACCGGCTTCTGGCAAGCCGGTTCAAGGAACGTGGCAGCGGATTAAGGATTTGAACCCTAACAAAATGCGCCAGAGGCATTCGTGCTACCGTTACACCAATCCGCTACGACGAAAATCAGTATAACATGACCTGTTTGGCTTTGCAAGAGGGTTTGCAGGATTCCGGTGGATACCGGCGCCTGGGGAATCATCCCCTTGCCCGCAGCATTCCGGTATGTGCCTGGCAGATGGCCACTGCCAATGCATCGGCGGCATCGTCCGGTTTCGGTATGGCGTCGAGTCCCAGCAGCACCTTCACCATTTGCTGAACCTGCGGTTTTTTGGCGTTGCCGTAGCCCACGACAGCCAGCTTGACCTGCATGGGCGTGTATTCGAATACAGGGACTCCGCCGATGGCAGCCGACAGCAGTATTACGCCGCGCGCATGCCCCACCTTGATGCACGTGGTGACATTCGTATTGAAAAACAGCTCTTCGACTGCCATCACATCCGGCTTGTGGCGCGCCATCAGTTCGCCCATTTCCTTGTGCAGCACCAGGAGGCGCTGCGGAAAAAGAGTGGACGCCTCGGTTCGGATGATGCCATAATCCAGCACCCTGAAACGGTTCCCCGTGTAATCCACGACCCCGTACCCCGTTATGGCGAAACCCGGATCGATTCCCATGACAATCATGCATTGCCCTCCAGCCACATGCCCACGTATACTTTACATGCTTCGCGGCGACTCACCGGAACAACCTGTGAATGCGCCGATATTTCCAGGATTATATATTTCAGACAGCGCATTTGCAGAGCAGAACGGACGGGACATCGGCAAACATGAAAATGCATGAATATGCACACGTTGCCCTGCGTTTATTTATTGCATAAATATGCAGTTTCGTGTATAATACTCTGAAGCGCGGCATTAGTACGCCCACTTTGAGCCTCCCCCATTCTATAGCCCCGGTCACCGATTGTCAAAACCGCGTCTGCATCCGTCATCCGTACAATGAACCGGAAACGCTGGGCCGGATGCCCAGGTGCAGAATCATCACACAGATTGGAGAGCGACATGGCAAAGGTAAAAATCATCCTCGCTTATTCTGGCGGACTGGACACGTCCATCATCATCCCGTGGCTGAAGGAGAACTACGATTGCGAGGTCATCGCAATGGCTGCGGACGTCGGCCAGGGCGAAGAACTCGCCCCTTTGAATGAAAAGGCCATCAGGACGGGCGCCAGCAAGATTTTCATCGAAGACTTGAAGGAAGTGTTCATCACGGACTATATCTGGCCGACATTGAAAGCCGGGGCCATGTATGAAGGCAAATACCTTCTGGGGACTTCCTTTGCCCGCCCCATCATCGCCAAGCGCATGGTGGAAATCGCGAAAAGGGAAGGCGCCACTGCCGTCGCGCACGGTGCAACAGGCAAAGGCAATGACCAGGTCCGGTTCGAACTGACGGTGAAGGCGCTTGCACCCGAATTGAAAATCATCGCCCCATGGCGCATCTGGAACATCAAGTCTCGCGATGACGCCATTGATTACGCGAATGAACGGGGTATCCCGATTCCCGTGTCCAAGAAGGACAACTACAGCCGCGACCGCAACCTCTGGCACCTCAGCCATAAGGGGGCGGAACTGGAAGACCCGGCGCTGGAACCGATCTACGACAGGCTTCTCCAGCTGTCCGTCACACCCGAGAAAGCGCCGGACAAGGCAACATATGTGGAAATCGGATTTGAAAAGGGCGTTCCCGTCTCCATCAACGGTGAAATGATGCCTCCGGTCGCCCTGCTGACCTTCCTGAACAAGATTGGCGGCGAGAATGGCATCGGCATCATCGACATCGTGGAGAACCGCCTGGTGGGCATGAAATCCCGCGGCGTGTACGAAACGCCCGGCGGAACCATCCTCTATGCGGCGCACCGTGATCTGGAACTGCTGACGCTGGACAGGGACACCCTTCACTACAAGGATCTGGTTGCACAGCGCTTTGCCGAACTGGTCTACTTCGGCCAATGGTTCACCCCCCTCCGCATAGCCCTTTCCGCCTTTGTGGACAGCACGCAGACATTTGTAACCGGAAAAGTCAGGATGAAACTCTACAAGGGCAGCATTGGATCCGCGGGAACCGAATCCCCCTACTCCCTGTTCAGCGGGGAATTGTGCACGTTTGGCGAGGATGCCGTCTACAACCAGAAAGACGCGGAAGGATTCATCAACCTCTTCGGCCTCCCGCTGAAGGTGCAGGCCAACATGAGGAAAATGAACGGCCTGCCGCCGGAATGATGGAAGGCACGGTGCAAAATATGGGAATGGAACAAAAAAAACTTTGGGGCGGTCGGTTTTCAAAGAACACGGATGCCCTCATGGACGATTTCAACTCATCCATCCGCTTTGACAGCCGTCTTTTCAGGCAGGATATCCTCGGCAGCATCGCCCACGCGCGCATGCTGGGGAAAACGGGCATCATCCCGGTGTCTGATGCGGATCAGATTCGGGAAGCCCTGAATGGGATCCTGACTGATATCGCAAGCGGGCTTGCCCAATTCTCGGTCCATGCCGAAGACATACACATGAACGTGGAGACGATGCTCATCGAGCGGATCGGCGAAGTGGGGAAAAGACTCCATACCGGCCGCAGCCGGAACGACCAGGTTGCACTGGACATGCGCATGTATCTGCGCGACGAGGTGGAATCCATTTCAGGTGCCCTGGGTGAAATGGTCACCGTCCTGCTTGACATGGCGGAAAACCACCTGGATACGGTCATGCCCGGCTACACCCATCTGCAGAGGGCCCAGCCCATCACGCTCGCCCACCACCTGATGGCTTATGTGCAGATGCTGCTGCGGGATATCGAGCGCCTTGCGGACTGCCGGAAGCGGATCAATGTGATGCCGCTCGGGTCCGGCGCGCTGGCCGGGACAACCTACCCTCTGGACCGCACCATGGTTGCACGGGAACTCGGTTTCGACAGCATTACGGAAAACAGCCTCGACGGCGTCAGCGACCGAGACTTCGTGCTGGAAACAGCGGCGTGCCTATCCATCATCATGGTCCATCTGAGCCGTTTTTCAGAGGAAATCATCCTGTGGTGCTCGTCGGAATTCGGGTTCATCGAGCTGGATGACGCTTATTCCACAGGTTCAAGCATCATGCCGCAAAAAAAGAATCCGGATGTTGCCGAACTCGTGCGCGGCAAAAGCGGCCGCGTCTTTGGCGATCTGACGTCGCTGCTCGTGATGATGAAAGGATTGCCGCTGGCCTACAACAAAGACATGCAGGAAGACAAGGAAGCTATTTTCGACTCGGTGGACACTGTTTCGATGTGCCTTCCCATCTTCACCCGCATGCTTTCCACCATGAAGGTGAAGCCGGCGGTTATGCGCAGGGCCGCGGCCGGCGGCTTCACGAATGCCACCGACATGGCGGACTACCTGGTGAAAAAGGGCATGCCTTTCCGTGATTCGCATGAGAAAATCGGGCGAATGGTTTCCCATTGCATCGGAATTGGCGCGGCACTCGGAGAATTGCCTCTGGAAGTGCTAAAATCCTTCTCCGACCTTATTGAAGAGGATGTCTATGAAGCCATCAGCATGGAAACATGCATCGGCGGAAGGAACGTACCGGGCGGGCCGGCCCGGGAAACCGTGCTGGCATCCATCGGGGCGGCCCGTGTGAAAATGTTGAAATGAACATGGCATCCTGCGCAATCACATCGGTTTGGCCTTCTTTTCCAGCGATTTTCCCATGCTGAACCAGGAGTTGCGAAGACTGTCACGCATGGTTTCATCAAGTGTGCTTTCGATGACGCTGTTCAGTTCCCTGTGCATCCTGTGGTATTCACGAATGTCAAATGTCTCTTCGGCCATAAGATCTTCCATCTCATCAAGCCAGGAAGCCAAATAGTCGATGCCCGGAAAGTCCCCGGTCACTTTTTTCTTCAAATGGGCGACCACTAGGCGGACTGCCTTTTTCCTCACTTCAGAATCTGTCGCCGGGTGTTTTTCTTCATGAATCGGATGGGTAGTCATCTTATGCACCTCCAGGAATCATGGATGAAATGTAAAAAAATTCACAAAACGCGAAGGATCCCATAGAGGATCCTTCGTCAATTGTGCTTATTATTATTATATCAACAATCTGTGACAATGCAACTGCGCTCGTCATGATTTGTGCTTGCCATGATTTGCAGCCTGCCATGCCTTGCATTTGCCATGATTTGCAGCCTGCCATGCCTTGCATTTGCCATGATCTGCAGCCTGCCATGCCTTGCATTTGCCATGATTGAGCCCGCGTGTGCCGCATTGCCTGTGACTCAAGGTGCCGGCGCATACCTGATTACTTTCAGGCCATCGGTACGTTCCGGTACCAGATTCGCATCTCCACCCTCCGGGATCACGAGGGTATCGGGATCGCCATCGCTGACATAGAATGTTTTGCTTCCCGGCTTTGCGAGCCACCAGTCAAGATCGGCTTCTGCAGGGACTCTTCCCGTGGCACGCACGCGCGGGATGTAAAGGGGGTCGAACCTTTTGTCGTACATCATGACCGCGGGGCCCGCACCCACTGCGAACACTCCCTCGTTGCGATAAGCCGTTCCCTCCCATGAACCCTCAGCCAGAAAGGGGCGGATTGCCTTGTCGGAGGGTCTTCCTCCATATGGCAGGGCAAGGGAATGGAACACGATGTCCGCTGATACCGCCGTGATGGCTTTCTGGTTGCGGCCCAATGCCGCTTCAACATCCGCGCGGGTTCCTTTGGCTGCGAAGTTGACATGTCCCCAGGTGTGGCTGCCCACTTCGAATCCAAGGCCGAGCAGCAGGGAAAGGCGTTCATTCAACGTCCCTTTGCCTGGGAAAGTATTGTTCCCGGAATCCATGGTCAGGAAAAAGATGCCCTTCATTCCGAAATCCGGATGCTCCTGGTTGAATTGCCGCAACACTTCCACGGCGCAGGCGGACTTCACTTTCAGGGTGCCGTCCGCATCTTCAAGGCTGAACTGGCTGGCCGTGCCATCGTCGAAAGTAAATACCATCGGTTTGTATCCGGCCGGCACGGAGATTCTGCCGGAAAGGAAATCATTCATCGAAATCAGGCGGAATCCGCTCCCGTAAAGAGTTTCCAGCAAGTTTCCAAACTGATCGAACGTGTTCGTGTAGTTGATCTCCGTATTCGGATCAAAGGCGTCGACGAACTTATGAAACATGACAACGGGGATTCGGCCCATCTCATTCGGGGAAAAAGCTGCGTAATCCGTTCTTATGGTTGGCGGAGAGGATGGGAGAATGGTTGTTTCGGGTTTTGATTCTTCACTGGCCGGAAGCGTTTCAGATGATGATGCTTCCGATGGCGCGACGGAGGGCGATGCGGTTTCCGGAACCGTCCGGATTTCCGTCTGCGTGGCAATGTCGGTACCGGATGCCGGTGGCGGGCTTTTCCCGGACGCGCATCCTCCGAAAACCAGGCAAATCATGGAAAGCAGGCATAACGCGAGTCTAGCCGCAAGGCGGATTGCTCCGGCCTGCAGCCGGCCTGAACCAGGAGCCCGGCTGCTGTTCATATGATGTCGCTCCCCGGCTTTCCCGCAATGCACAGTCATCTAGTACTCCACCCCTCTGCGGGCGGCTGTCCCTTTTTCGAAAGGATGCTTGATCATGATCATCTCCGTGACGTAGTCTGCCATTTCCTTCATCTGAACAGAGGCATTCCTGCCGGTAAGCACCACTTCGGCTTCCGGATGCCTCGACTTCAGGGTGTCCATGACATGGTCCTCCTCCAGGAAGCCCATGTCAATCACATCGAGCAATTCGTCAAAAACAAATAGGCGGATGGAAACATCCGACAGCTTTTCCCGAAAGAGGTTCCATCCGGCAACGAGGTCTGCGGCTGTCTCTTCACGCTGCTCAGGCGTCTGGTTCCAGATGAACCCCTTGTGCCGCATGAATGGCCGGCAGACTGTCGCCAGTCCGCCGAAACGATCGAAGGCGTCGATTTCACCGCTTGGCGTACTTTTGAGGAACTGTGCAAAAAATATGTGAAATCCATTCCCGGCCATACGGAAGGCCAGGCCGGCGGCGGCAGTGCTTTTTCCCTTCCCGTTTCCGATGTACAGATGCAGCAGGCCTTTTTCGATCATGCATTCCTCCGATGAGCCAGGTAATTCCGTCCATACATGGCGAGCGCGAACAACGTGGTGCAGACACATGCCCACATCAGCAGGTTGATAAGGTCATGGCTCTTCAGGACGAATGTCAGCATGATGGTCACGAACAACATGCCCGAAGCGGCTTTTCCGTACCAGCGCGCAGAGGTGTCCATCTGACGGCGGATGGCCAGGATGCCGCATACGAGCATGAATAACTCCTTGACGAGGAAAAGGGACGGAATGACAAAGGGGATGAG
>CAZFWQ010000122.1:0-9969 GCA_964522755.1 uncultured Oscillospiraceae bacterium
CCTGAAGCCTCGCCTTTGGCATCGCCCTCACCAGCACCCTAACCAGCACCTTGATTTCCGGCAATCCGGAATATTCTGTGAGAAAAAAAAGACGGTTCCCAATCGGGGCCGTCTTTTGCTTCGACTTTCATGTTTGCCTGTACCGGATCAAGTATCTTCGATTTTCATTTTCTGGCGGATTTTTGCGGCAATGGTGGCAATGAATTCCGAATTGGTCGGTTTTATATTTTTATACTTCCCCGCATAAGTAAAATACTGGGATGCGTTTGTCTGTTCCTTGCGTGTCCAGGCTTTCTGTATGGCCCCGCGTATGGCACGTTCTATCTTGCCCGCACTGGTTCCGAACTCTTCAGCCAGGGATGGATACAGCTCCTTCGTGGCGGGGATGAAACCCCTCTCGCTGACGACTGTGGCCGCGATGCTCCTTTTCAGATACAGGTATCCGGTCAGGTGCGGGGGTACGCTGACATCACCGAGTGCAATGGTCACCTCTTCGTCTATCTCTTCTCTTGAAACAGCGTCAATGGGGCGGCTGAACCGGCTTGAACCGTTGTTCTCCCTGGCTGGGGGCATTTCCAGCGTATCCCGGTAGATCTGCCGGATGCGCTTGCCAAGCTGCGCAATGTCAAACGGCTTGATGATATAGTATTCGGCTCCAAGCTCCAGCGCCCGGCGGATATACTGGTCCTGGCCGATGGCCGTGAGCATGATTGTGACAGGGCGGTCCGCCGAATCGAAATGCTGCATCTCCTCCAATACCTCAAGTCCGTCCTTTTGCGGCATGACTACGTCCAACAGGACCATCCGGGGTTTCTTCCGACGGATGACCGCCAAGGCCTCCACG
Organism: uncultured Oscillospiraceae bacterium; assembly: GCA_964522755.1. Taxonomy (GTDB): domain Bacteria; phylum Bacillota; class Clostridia; order DSM-8532; family DSM-8532; genus JAEWSN01. The sequence goes on from CAZFWQ010000122.1 coordinate 845, forward strand.
CCGTTGCCGGCCGTCCCGATGACGCTGATGTCTGCTTCCTTTTCGAGCATTTCCCGCATCTGCATGACAAAATCCGGGTTGTCATCTACAATGACGAGTGAAATCTGATTACCCATGCAAGCCACCATATCCCATCGGCAGAATCACGTTCCGATCTGAAAACACGTTGTTCCGGTTTTCACAAAGGATTCCGACTGCGCCATCCAACTTTGATTCTATCCGAAGCGGCATGCTCTTACAACAGTCATTCATGATTCATCCTCTTTTTCTCCGAATTTCGGTTTCGAACCATGGAACCGGTTCATGCTTCATCCTCTTTTTCCCTGAATTTCGGTTTCGGACCATAAAATTGGTAATAATCACATCGGATTCCGCCATTGTACAGTTTGCGTTTCTTGTTGGCCGCACGGCCGAAAGCTTTCTCGAATTCCGGGTCCGGGCTGATGATGTAGAAGGACCAGGTGCCCAGCCTGGCGAACGAAATCCCCATGTCCCTGTATAGCCTCGCGTTCTCATGCTCTTCCCCAATCCGCTGTCCGTAGGGGGGATTGGTCACGATGAACCCGTACTCGTGCCGGGAGGAAATCTGCCTCATGTCCATGCGCTGAAAGTGGACGGACCTGTCCAGGCCGGCCAGGCGGGCATGATGGTTGGCCGCGTCCACGGAATCGGGGCTGATGTCGAATCCCTGTATCAGGAGTTCGCGATCCGTGCGAATCCGGCTGCGCGCTTCCTCCAATGTTTCATACCAGGCGGATTTCGGGATCTGTGGCCATTCCTGGCAATCGAACTCGCGTTCAAGACCGGGCGCCATGTCGCGTGCCATCAGGGCCGCCTCGATGGGGATGGTGCCGGAACCGCAGAACGGATCGATGAGCGGGCGTTCCGGCGACCAGCGGCTGACCATGAGCATGGCCGCCGCCAGGGTTTCCTTTATGGGCGCCGCATGGGTGAGCGTGCGGTAACCGCGTTTGTGAAGCCCCGCGCCGGAGGAGTCGATTGCAAGCGTGACCCTGTCTGCGAGGAGCGTGAATTCGATTCGGTAACGGGGACCGCTCTCAGGAAACAGGATGCGCCGGTACCGTGTCTTGAGCCGTTCCACCACGGCTTTCTTTACAATGGACTGGCAATCGGGGACGCTCATCAGCTTGGATTTCACGCAGCTGCCCGTAACCGGGAATTCAGCATCCTCCGGCAGCCATTCCTCCCACGGAAGGGCTTTTGTCCCTTCGAACAATTCATCGAATGTGAGTGCCTCAAACCGGCCGATGCGGACGAAAACCCGTTCCGCCGTGCGCAGCCAAAGGTTTGCCCGGCACAAATCCGCCGCGTCGCCCGTGAAATGAATGCGACCGTTGTCGATGACAGTTTCTGCAAAGCCGAGATGGCCCAGTTCCCTTGCCACTACGGACTCAACCCCGAATGTGGCTGTGGCGAAAAGATTGTACGGTTTCATGGATTCCTTTCCCTAACCGGTTGTTCCACCGGCGAATGCAGGTTGTTTGGTCAATATGAACCTTGGTTGTCATGAACTGGTTGTTTGGTCAGTATGAACCGGTTGTTCCACCGGTGAAGGCCTTTTATGCCAAAAAACTGGAACCGCCGATGAACTCCCTGAGTATGGAGGTCCGCGGAATTTCATCCGTTCCGATGTTTTCGAAGTAACTGAGGAATTCTATCAGCCGGCGCGCCTCGGAATAGGAGGGAAAATCCGGTTCCAGATCCTGCAGGAGTGGCAGCGCGAATTGCTTCATCACGCCCAATTCATATATCAGTGACGAATTGAACATTACGTCGGCCAGTTCCTGAAAAGGAAAGATGTTCCGTTCCTCCCCCTTGCGCACGGAAGTCCACATGCCCAGTGTTTTCGGCGCGCCGGCCCCTCGTGTCCTGTGATCGCGGACTAGGCGCCGGATCAGTCGGAGGTCCGTGGTGGGGAGGCGGTTGTGCCTGTCTATCTGCATGGATGTGATCGCGCTGACATAGATGCGGAATTTGCTTTCATCCCGGATTGCTACCGACAGCCGGGGGTTCAGGGCATGGATGCCCTCGACCACCATCACCTGGCCAGACTCCAGTTTCAGTTTCCGTCCAGCGTATTCCCTTTTTCCCTTGATGAAATTGAAAGTGGGAACCATGATTTCCCCGCCGTCTGCCAGTGTCTGGAGATCCCTGTTGAAAAGCGGGAGGTCGACGCATTCCAGGGACTCGAAGTCGGGATTCCCATGTTCGTCAAGGGGGGTGACGTCCTGGTTGACGAAGTAGTCGTCTACCGAGATGTTCACGGGCATGATGCCGTTGACCCGGAGCTGCACGGACAGCCGTTGTGCGAAGGTGGTCTTTCCCGAGGAGGAAGGACCCGCGATGAGGATGATTCTTATGCGTTCGCCATCCTGCCTGACCTGGTCGGCGATGCTGGCGATTTTCTTTTCGTGCAGGGCTTCGGCGATGCGGATGAAATCGTTCGTCTGCCCGTTCTTCACGCGTTCGTTCAAATGACCCACATCATCCACGCCCAATATATGGATCCAATTTGTGTATTCAGCGAAAATATTGAACAGCTTGCCCGGAATCCTGCCTTCAGGAAGCCGGTCGGGCTGCTCCATTCTGGGAATGACCAGGACGATGCCGCCTTCCGCCGCTTCGAGTTCGAACAGTTTCAGGTAACCCGATCCGGGAACCATGTACCCGTAGAAATAGTCTTCCACGTCTTCGAACAGGTATAGCGACACATAATCCTTCTGCCTGTTCCGAACGGCGCGATCGCGGTCTTCCCGGCCGGATGCGAGGAAGATGCGGCGCGCCTCGCCAAGGGACACGACTACTTTTTCGAATGGGACATCACGCGCAACAAGTTCACGCATGTGCCGTTCAAGATGGCGAACCTCTTCCGTTCCGAGGGGCGGGCCCACCACATCAAAGAAAATGCCTTTTCTGACAGAATGTCGTATTGCCACGTCCCTGTCGGGATAACAGTCATGCAGGCCTTTGATCAGGAGGAATTTCAGACTTCTCTGATAAATGCGGATGCCGTCTTCCGAGGACAGGTCGACAAACCGGATGGTGCAAGGTTCCTTCACCTCGAAGGTCAGCTCCCGGATTTCATTGTCCAGGAGGGCGGCCACGATCAGCGCGCCGGAAGCACCCTTGCGGCCGGATGCAATGGATTCCAGCGTTGTACCGGAAGCCACCGCGAGAGATGCTCCCTCTACAATCACCGTAATGGTTCGCCCGTTCACGTGTCCGGATTCATCATTCATCAGTCCTGATTCTTCTTTCATCAGTCCGGATTCATCATTCATCAGTCCTGATTCTTCTTTCATCAGTCCGGATTCTTCTTTCATCAGTCCGGATTCATCATTCATCAGTCCGGTTCCCCCGTTCATGATGGCTGCCGGCAGCAAGACCGAAGAAACGCCGCGCTTTCACCGGGCTTGTTTGTAAACACGGCGTCCACTCCGCAAAAGGCTGCCCAGAAAAGAAGCAGTTTGGCATCCACCGTATAAGGGCGGACCTTCAGCCCTGCCTGATGCCATTTTTTCACTGCAAAAGGATTTATGTCCCTGACATCCGGATGGATGGCAGACACACCCATGGCCTGCAGCGCAGCCGGATCCGGCTTCTGCCCGTGCGAGAGCAGGGCTGCGAGTTCAATGTCCTGATCGATTGCCCGGCACCGGACCAGGCTTTTGTGATTGAAGGAGGAAATGATAGCCCTGTCCCGCATTCCAGCCTCGGCAACAAGCCCCAGCACGGATTCCTCCATGCCCGGGTATTCAAGCACGTCAGTCTTCAGCTCAATATTCAGGAATCCGCGCCAGCTGCCCAAAAGCTGCAATACGGCCTGCAGCGTAGGAATCCGGGTACCGGTGAATTTTTCACCGCGGTGAATCCCGAAATCGTCAAGTTCCAGTTCTGCAAGCGTGAGATCGGTAACACGGCACTGGCGGGTGCCGGTCCGGCCTGTCGTCTCATCATGGATGACGACGGGAATCCCGTCGCGCGTGAGATGAACATCCAGTTCAATGCCGCCCGCACCCAATTCGATGGCCATCCGGAAGGCGGGCAGCGTATTCTCCGGCGCATGCGCCGATGCGCCGCGGTGCGCCATGATGACGGGCATGTCCACTTCGAAACCTCCTCATATGCCAGAGGGCTCCGGAAGAACCGGAACCCTCTGCGGAACGCGTTACGGAATCATTCTGCCAAGATGCCTTCCTTGCGGAAAGACATGGGATTGTGAACTGTCGTGCTTCCCCGCGGGTAGGCACGAGGTTGCGAATTGCCGTGTCTTCTCCGCAGATATGCATGAGGTTGCGACCAATGATGTTTTTCTGCGGGCAGGCTAAGGGTTGCATCGCGCGAACGAGTGCAGGGAGTGCTTATCTTTTCCTGAGGTTGAACCAGGCGTCCATTCCCGGATATACGGCGCTGTCTCCCAGTTCTTCCTCGATGCGGAGCAATTGGTTGTATTTCGCCACGCGGTCTGTGCGGGAAGGCGCGCCTGTCTTGATCTGGCCGGCATTGGTGGCGACCGCGATGTCGGCTATGGTGGTGTCTTCGGTCTCTCCGGAACGATGCGACGTGACAGCGGTATAACCGGCCCGGTTGGCCATCTCTATGGCTTCAAGCGTTTCCGTGAGTGTGCCGATTTGATTGACCTTGATGAGGATGGAATTGGCGACGCCCATTTCGATGCCTTTTTTCAAACGTTCTGTGTTCGTAACAAACAGGTCATCTCCAATAAGCTGCACTTTCTTGCCAAGCGCGTCAGTAAGCATTTTCCATGCTTCCCAGTCTTCTTCAGCCACACAGTCTTCAAGCGAGATGACGGGATATTTGGCGACTATCATCTCCCAGTACGCAACCATCTCGGCCTTCGTCATGTATTTTCCGGCTTTCCACCAATAGTATTCGCCTTCGCGGCCATTTGCCTTGGCTTCCTCATACATTTCGGTGGCTGCGGCATCAATGGCGATGCGGAAATGTTCACCGGGCTTGAAGCCCGCCTTTTCAATTGCCTCGATGATTACCTGGATGGCTTCCTCATCGGATTTGAGATTCGGCGCGAAACCGCCCTCATCTCCGACGGCTGTGCTGTAGCCTTTTGACTTGAGCACGCTCTTGAGATTGTGAAAGACCTCCGCGCACCACTGCAGGGCCTGGCGGAAGCTGTCGGCGCCAACGGGCATGATCATGAATTCCTGGATGGTGACGGAGTTGTCGGCATGCTTGCCGCCATTGATGATATTCATCATCGGCACGGGAAGCACCTTTGCATTGACGCCGCCGATATACTGGTAAAGCGACAGTCCAAGCGCTTCCGCCGCCGCCTTGGCCACAGCGAGGGAAACACCGAGTATGGCGTTTGCACCAAGCCGGCTCTTGTTGGGTGTGCCGTCGAGATCAATGAGGGTCCTGTCGATCATGACCTGATCGTACACGTTCAAACCTTCGATTTCCGGTGCGATGACGTTGTTTACGTTGTCGACTGCTTTCTGGACGCCCCTTCCGAGATAGCGGCCCTTGTCGCCGTCGCGGAGTTCCACTGCTTCGAACGCACCGGTGGATGCCCCGGAGGGCACGGCCGCGCGACCCATGAAGCCGCCTTCAACCAAAACCTCGACCTCCACTGTGGGATTGCCGCGGGAATCTATGATTTCCCGGCCGAATACGCTTTCAATTTCCAGATACTGCTTCATATTGGACTCCTTCCTGTGCGGGTTGTGATGGATCGATTTCAGCATACAGGAGGACGCTGGAAAAGTAAAGGCGGTCAATGACCGCCTGTGACTTGAATTCGCTTTGAATTCGCTTTGAAAATCCCGAACCCGCATCGCCAATCATCAGCCTGCATCCGGTGTCCGGCTGCTAAAAAACCTTCAAGGCGAACGTGGGACAGACCGATGCGCAATAACCGCACAACACGCAGCGTCCGGGATCCGGAACCGCCTTGCCGCCGACCAGCGACAGTGCGCCATGGCTGCAGCGCTCGCAGCACCGGCCGCATCCCTCGCACCAGAAGTCAACGTGAAGCGCCTTCTTTCCGGTGGTTTTCCCAGAAACGGAAGCATCGCTGATGCTGATTGAATGATTCCCGATGGCGGTGCCTGCTTCCCAGGCCGCGAATGCCGCCATGTTCGCCAGAAGTTCATCCTGATGCTGCATCCCGATTGCGATGGCATGCAGCCATGGGATGTCCAGAACGAACTGCAGGCATGCCCGATAATCCGCCAGAAGGTTCCCGCCGCCGAAGACTTTCATGCCATAAAGGCCCTTGCCTGCCCGGTGGGCGGCCTCCAGTGCGACGAGCATCTCGTCCGCCGTACCGTCGCAGATGCCCAGTCCCGCCCGGTTGATGATCGGGTGGATTACGTCAATCTCCGGCATGGCCGCGCATGCGCGCACGCAGGCCACATGATGGGTGGAAACCCCCACCGCATGGACAAGGCCCTGCCGTTTCATCCCGATAAGCGCTTCGAGTGCTTCCGCATGCCCGCGCAGCGTATGTTCGCCCTCCTGTTCATGCAGCAGGAAGATGTCCAGAAAAGGAAGGCCTGTTTCATGAAGCGCTTTCTCCACACTGCGCTTCGCCCCATCCGCAGACCATGCGTAGCTCTTGGCCGCGATGACGGGCGAGATGCCGGATTGCCTTATGGACGAGCGGATGTGCGCATAGGTTCCGTACAACTCCGCCGTGTCGATGAAGTTGACTCCGGCCCTGTAAGCGGCCGCCAAAAGGGCTCCACCCTCATCCGGGGACAAGTTGCGCTGCAGCGGGCCCATCACGAGCGTGCCAAAACACAACCTGGAAACAAAAATCCCTGTTTTCCCCAGTTCATGCAACTGCAAAAGCCGGCCCTCCAACACTCAGGTCACTTCTCTGAGATAGTGTTTTACAAGTTCTTCAAGGATTTCATCCCGTTCCAGTTTCCTGATGACGCTGCGCGCGCCGTTGTGACTCGTGATATAGGTGGGATCGCCGGACATGATGTAACCGACGATCTGGCTGATGGGATTGTATCCTTTCTCCTTCAAAGCCGCATAGACGTTCAGGATGATTTCACGCGCCTGGTTCTCGCTGTCCTTGTCATAATTGAACATCATGGTCTCGCCACTCATGCCGACACCCCTTTCCGAGAATATTGAGCATTCCATTGACCATTCCCTATATTCTAAACCATTGCGACTCAGGATAGCAAACCGTTTTCATGTTCAGTACCCGGTACCGGAAATTAAGTCCCGCGGGCTGTGAGAGTCCGGACGATCATTTCAGGAAAGGAGGGTGCCCAGCATCCGGCTGCCCTGGGATTCATCCAGCTTCACCATGAAACAATCTCCGGGACTGAAAGCCACGGCGGGTACCGCCACCTGGATGTAGTTTTCCGTGAAACCCTCCATCCAGCCGGACATGTCCGGCACAGGGCATTCGAAATGAACCGGCATTTCCCGGCCAATGAAGGTCCGCTGGAACGCCGTCCGCATCTCTTCGGCCAAATGCCGCATCCTGCCAGCACGGGAGTCCTTCACGGATTTCGGCAGCTGGTCCGGCCATCCGGCGGCTGGCGTGCCCCGGCGCGGTGAATAGGGAAACACGTGCATCCAGGCAAAACCGACAGATTCGCAGAATGACAGGGATTCTTCAAATTCCTCTTCTGTTTCCCCGGGAAACCCAACCATTACGTCTGTGGTGACGGATGCGTCCGGAAAGTGCGCCCGCACGGCGTTCACGATGGCAAGAAAGGATCCTGGCGAATAATGCCGGTTCATCCGCCTGAGGATGTTTTCCGAACCGCTCTGCAGGGATAGGTGAAAATGGGGACAAAACCTGCGGCTCCGGACCAGCGTCGTGAGGAATGTTTCCGTCAGGAAAGCAGGTTCAAGCGAACCAAACCGGATTCGGCGGATGCCTTCCATTTCATCGAGGGCATGGACAAGGCCGGTCAAGCCCTCCTCACCCTGTTCGTTCTGAAACGATGTCAGGTGGATGCCCGTGAGAACCAGTTCTGAAAATCCTTTTTTTACCAATCTGGCAGCTTCATCCAGCACTTCCGCCATGCTTCTGTTTCTCACCGGACCCCTCACATGCGGTATGATGCAATAGGAACAGAAACGGTCGCACCCGTCCTGGATCTTGATGAATGCGCGGGACTGCCCCGTGAAATCGGCAATCGGCAGCGATTCGAAGCCAGTCATCTCCTCGCGCGGCATGACGGCTATCAGCCGGCTTCCAAGCGGCGGATCCCCGTGTGATTCATGTGCATCGCTCCCGGCTGATATCCCGGCCGCCACCCTGGCCGACACCCCTGACAGCTCCCCCACCAGTTCCACAATCCTGTGCTTCTGGTTGTTACCAAGCACGAGATCCGCTCCGGTAAGGGTTGCCACTTCATCCGGAGCCATCTGCGCATAGCATCCGACAGCTGCCACGACAGCCGATGGATTGATGCTGCGGACGCGGCGGATCATCTGCCTGGACTTGCGATCCCCGGTGCTTGTCACGGAGCAGGTGTTGACCACATACACGTCCGCGACGGAATCTTCAGGAACGGAAAGATATCCTGCCGTTTCAAACAGGGTGCGCATCCCCTCCGTCTCATTGCTGTTGACCTTGCATCCCAGGGTTATGAATGCCACACGGCAACTATTCTCCACGATCGCGACCTTCCTCATTGACGAAACGATGACCCCGTAATAATATATTATTGTGCATGAATCCGGCAGGTAACGCAAGAAAGGCGGTTATGATAAATGAAAACATTCAACATCATGCTCAAATCCATCAATGACGTGAAGGATTTTGTGAACCTTGTCAACAAGTACGACTTTGACGTAGACCTTACTTCAGGTCGCTATATCGTGGATGCGAAGTCCATCATGGGTATTTTCAGCCTTGACCTGAGCAAACCAATCAAAGTCGAAACCCATGTCGAGAATGCGGATATGTTCTATTCGGAAGTGAAACCCTTCATCGTAGACTGATTCGGCCCAGGCACGGAAAGCCCGGCGGAAAATTTTCCTGCCGGGTTTTTGTATGTCCGCCGTTTTTGACATTCCCACCTTTTCTGAAGAACCCGCCGATTGTCATACTTCTTTCATACCCCTTTCATACACCTTCCATGCAC